>CALUFN010000088.1 GCA_944319945.1 uncultured Prevotella sp. | reverse complement strand
TAGGGACGACAAATATTTCAAGCTTAGGCTGTTCGCACTGCACGACTCTACCATCCAACAGATTTGCGGATGAACCCAATATAAGAACTGCCGGGCGTCCACATTGGTTTCAGCCGTCAAGATTTATGTTCCATGCAGCCAAGAGTTAAACAGTTTTGCAACATATTGATTTTCAATGCGTTGCGAAAGGACATCTTTTGCAACGCAAAATGCCGCCCTTTGGCTTGCAATACGTGGCCTCTTGGAATGTAAAAGGCCACGTATCAGGAAACGACTGATGTCTGGAAGTCTTTTGTGACATCTTTTATCTTCCGTTTGTAATCAATATGAAAAGAAGCTATAAGCAAAGCGGTTCCGTGCCAAGCGTCATCTTCCCCGCTGTCTCAGGAACTCCTGTATTTCGGAAGCGAGATAAAAATTCTTGCCGTTGTCTTTCATGTTGTAATAGCGTATCAGCCCTTTCTCGCGGTAACGCGCCAGCGTGCGTTGCGACACTCCGAGCAGTTCGGCCAGGTCAACGTTGTCGAGCAGCGTGTCGCCGTCTAGGCATTCCTTTTGCCGGTTCATCCGTTCCAGCTTCTTTTCTATACGTGCGAAGCCGTCAACCATCGTGGTTATCAACTTCTCCAATATTTCACTGTCAATGTAAGGCATAGTTCTCAAAATTTTTATCGGTTAATACTGTCTGGCCGTTCCGTGCGTTTACTTGGCCGTTCAACAATTTATATTGAGAAAACAATGCCAGCTTGTCTTGCCGTTTCCAGTGCTGTCGGACAACCGTCTGATTATCAATCAAATAAAGGATGCTAAATTTTTGATGTGATGAAAAGTGTAAACACCAAAAGTGTAAACATTGTAAACCGTTTACACCCAATGTTTACACTTCTAAAATGATGAGCAACATATAGCCATAAACTGCCATTATGGTTGCTTCATAAAAGGCTGAAAGAGAACCTATCACAAAAAGACAAAAGCCGCCTCATTGAAAATTGAAGCGGCTTTTCTGAATACGCAGAGATATTTTCTACAAGGCAAATTTCCTGCGCATTGTCTGCATCTCACGCGAGATGGTCTTGTCCATAACCCTCGCGTAGATTTTTGTTGTCATAATGCTTGAATGGCCGAGCATCTTCGCTATCGACTCTATCGAGACATTGTTCGCAAGGGCTATCGTGGCAAACGTGTGCCGGGCGACGTGAGTGCTTAAAGGCTTGTTTATATGGCAGGCATCCGCTATTTCTTTCAAATAGCTGTTCATGCGCTGGTTGCTCGGCACGGGCAATACTACACCTTTCTTTATACAAGTAGGATGTGACTTGTACTTTTCCATTATCATGCGTGGAATGTCAAGCAAAGGTATGTCGCACATGTTGTCCGTCTTTTCCCTTGCCTTGCGTATCCAATATTCACCGTTGGAATCCACGGTTATGTGTCCGTGTTTCAGGTGCTGGACGTCTGTAAACGCCAAACCAGTGAAGGCGCAAAACAGGAAAATGTCGCGTACAACGGCAAGGCGCGGTATGTCAAAATCCTTGTTTATTATCAGTTGCAATTCATCTTCTGTAAGAAACGCCCTGTTGCTTTTCGTCTGCTTAAAGTGAATGCCGAAGAACGGGTCTTCGGTTATCCATTTATTGGCTAACGCTTCCTTAATTACTTTTTTCAGGTTTTTTAGATATTTGACGGTTGCGTTCTGGGCACAATTCTTCTCAACTTTGATGAAACGTTCAAAACGCATGATGAAATCATGGTCAACATCCTTCAACGGTATATCATCAGTATTGAAACGCTCCCGGATAAACTCGCCAAGATACCTTGCCGTACGCTCGTAGCGGAGCACTGTGCCCTTGACATAATCCCGGCCCATAAGCTCACGGTATTGCTTGTTGTGTTCATTGAAAGTCTCGACAAGCATACGCGGTGAATCAGAGCCTCCGCTATAATTGCGTTTAAGGACTTCGGCAGTCACCGGCTTTCCGTCCTGCTCCAGTTCACGGTGGATTTGGAGCACGCGGGTGCGGACTGTTTCCAGATAATGGTTCAGCTCCATGTGCTTCCTGTCTTTGCCTATGGCGCATTCTTTCTGGGCATTCCAGCATTCAGCCTCAACGCTTCGCCTGATTTGCACTTCAGCATGCTTGCCGTTCACCGTGATGCGCATACAGATTGGAACTTCCCCGTTTTTGAGTGGCTTGGATTTCTTCACGAAGAAGAGTACCGTAAAATAACTTCTTTGCACTGTCATAACTGCATTGTTTTTAGGGTGTAAAATTAAGTAGAAAATAGGCAGTTGCAAAA
Organism: uncultured Prevotella sp.; assembly: GCA_944319945.1. Lineage (GTDB taxonomy): Bacteria > Bacteroidota > Bacteroidia > Bacteroidales > Bacteroidaceae > Prevotella. The sequence continues at coordinate 468 of CALUFN010000088.1, read as the reverse complement.
TCGTAAAACATTGAAAATCAGAGAAGTATGATACAAATAGGTGGACTTTATTTTGTCGGGAACAAAGTCCACCGAATAAGCCACCTAATACTGCCCCATTTTGCCGTGAAATGCAGTCCGTGGACAAAAGAAAAACCGCTGATAATGCTTGATTATCAGCGGTTTTCGTCGTTTTTAGCTTTGTTACTGTGATCCGTTTGGGTTATGAACCCAGCGAAATACAAATCTTAAAATCAATATCTTAGCATACCACTGCCTTTAAGGGGGTACGAATTGGACACTTTTTTGAAAGAGCTATTGGCTTCCCTTGTCGGGATGGTGTCTGCCTTTATCTTGGGTTCAAAGATACGACTTTATTTTGAAATGCGCAAATCGCTGAAAATAAATCTCCTTTGGTTAGTGCAAGGTGCAAGCTATATATAGATATATACTTGCACCTTGCACTAAGAGTTTAATATTTATTTTTCT
>CALUFN010000087.1 GCA_944319945.1 uncultured Prevotella sp. | reverse complement strand
GATTTTCAGCGGCTTCATTATAGTTGGTTCTAATTCGTTGCAGTTAATTGCGATATATCATTTCCCGATGCAAAAATGCTTGAAAATGTTTTGAAGCGTCTCTTCGCTGGTTATTTCGCCGCCAGTGATTTCGGCGAGATTGTGGAGGCAGTCGCGGAGATCTTGCGACACGAGGTCTGAGGGCTGGCCGTCGTCGAGGCCTTGTATTACGCGGCTGATTGCGTCGTGGGCGAGGGTCAGGGCTTCATAGTGGCGGATGTTGGTTATCACCACGTCGCCCTGTCGTATTTCGGGGATGCATGCAACCGTTACGAGCATTTGTTTCAGTTGACCGATGTTTGTGCCGTATTTCGCCGATATGTTTATTTCATGAGTCTGAAGGGGAAGTTTGTCGATAACCATGCGTACCGGTTGGTTGGTTACGTCGGTCTTGTTGTAGGCGAGTATCAGCTGCTTATCCTTGCATAAGGGGATTATTTTCTCAGACGTTTCAGTCATGTCGGCGCATTGGGCGGTAGCGTCGATCATCCATATTACGATGTCGGCTTGGCTTATTTTCTTGAATGTACGCTCTATTCCGAGGCGTTCTATCGTGTCGGACGTGTCGCGTATTCCGGCCGTGTCGATGAAGCGGAATGTCGTGCCGTCAATGTTCACGGTGTCTTCTATCACGTCGCGCGTTGTGCCGTGAATGTCGCTTACTATGGCTCGGTCTTCGCCTACGAGGGCGTTGAGCAGAGTAGACTTTCCGGCGTTTGTCTCTCCGATGATGGCTACGGGCACTCCGCTTTTTACGGCGTTGCCGATGCTGAACGTAGATGCGAGTCTTGATATCTCGTCGTTGATGCCGGTAGCCGTATGCCGCAGTTCGCTGCGGTCGGCAAACTCAAGCTCCTCGTGGTCGCTGAAGTCAAGTTCGAGCTCTAAAAGAGATGTGAGTTTCAGCAGCTTTTCACGCAGCGCGGCCAGTCTCATACTGATACCTCCGCGCATCTGGCTCATGGCCATGCGGTGAGTGGCGGCCGATGTCGATGCTATCAGGTCGGCTACGGCCTCGGCTTGGCTCAGGTCCATTTTACCGTTGAGGAATGCGCGACGAGTGAACTCGCCAGGCTCGGCTTGCCGGCAACCGTTGTCAATTAGCAGTTGCATCACTTGCTGCTGGATGTACGTTGAGCCGTGGCAAGATATTTCTGTGGAGTCTTCGCCCGTGTAGGAATGTGGGGCGCGGAAGAGGCTGACTAATACGTCGTCGACGGTTTCACCTTTAGCGTTTCTTACCTGACCGTATGTTACGGTGTAGGCGTTTCGTGCTTGCAGTGGCGAACGGTCGTGGCCTGCCGGGGTGAAAATCTTGTCAGTGATTGTTATCGCATTATCGCCTGATACGCGGATTATGCCTATCGCTCCTCCGCTGCCGGTGGCTATTGCGCATATAGTGTCGTTGTCTACGGTCATATAGGTGTTTTTTAGAGTTGCAAAGTTAATAAATAAATGAATGTCAGCAAGGCTCCTATCCATAAAGAATTTAAAGAATTTAGAGAATTTAAAGAAGTTAAAGCCGAATGACTTGACTGAAAAATGTAGGACTATTGGCTTTATATTCTTAAACTTCTCTAATTTCTTTAAATTCTCAATGAATAATACTTACTTTTGTAAGCGAATTGTGGTAACCTAAATTACGTGCTTCTGCATTTCATTGGCACTGAAGCCACTTTTTTGATAAAAGGCGAATCTTCTCGCTCCAATATTTGTAAATGTCAAACCATCAAAATAAAATAAATATGAAGAACGAGGTATTATATCTGTTGTTAAACAATTATGCCGATCATGAGTCTGTGTTCTTGGCATCGGCTATCGCTTGTGACGAACGTTGTATAAAAGAGAACCCCAAATACATGAATAAAGTCGTAGCTCCTACATTGGATGCGGTGCGCTCATGCAGCGGTTTCCATACTTTACCCGACTATTCATTTGATACGATGCCCGATGATTATGCAGCATTGGTGTTAATTGGAGGTTTCGGTTGGCTCGACGAAAAAGAAGCGGACAAAGTCGTGCCGATTGTCCGCCGTGCCATAGAGAAAGGGATTATCGTAGGAGCTATCTGCAATGCAGCTTCTTTCCTTGCCAAACACGGCTTCTTAAATGAGATAAAGCATACGGGAAACGGCTTGGAACAGCTACAATTATGGGGTGGAGATAACTATACCAACAAGGCTGGTTACGTGAACGAGCAAGTCGTATCCGACAATCGTATCGTAACGGCAAACGGCACCGGTTACTTGGAATTTGCCAAAGAATTATTGCTGTTGCTGGAGAATGATACTCCTGAACGGATTGACATGTTCTACCGCTTCAACAAAGTGGGCCTTGTGGCAATGATGAGAGAGATGCGGCAAAAATAATATTGAATGTCCGCATTTTACAAAATGCGCGTAGTTATCGGATGTTATCACCCGCTACGCTCGTTAAAGTAGTTAACGGACAATACCGTTGTAGGTAATGTCCGTTAACTACGGCGACCGTAGGGGATCCTAACTCCGATTAACTCCCCGTCAACTACTTGACATTTCGGCAGTAAAAACTTGCCGGCTTTCAGTTTGTTAAAATGTCACTTTATTTTTGCCCTGATCCTGCTTAAACTCACCTGCGTGATGCCCAAATAGGTGGCGATGCTTCCTAACGGCAACCGCTGCAGCAAATCAGGCTCTTTCTTTAACAACTCGTCATACCGTTCCGAGGCGATGGTGGACAACATGGAAATCAGCCGCTCTTCGGTGGCAAGCAATTCCATCTCCGCATAACGCCGTCCCCAATTGGCTATGTGCAGATCGTCCAAGAACAGCTCTTTCAGTTTTTTCCTTTTCAATACATATAAGACTGAATCTTCCACCAGTTCCATAGTTTCATATCCCGGCTCGTCGTTTACGTATCCTTTCATGGAAACAATGGTAGCCCCTTCCTTGCCTACCCAAAAAGTAATTTCCTTCCCGTCTACCGAAGTGTATGCACGGACAATGCCTTTTTTGATGAAAAAGATGTTCTTTTCCACTTTGCCTCTTTCTAACACGCGGAATCCTTTGGGGTATGAAACTTCCGTCAGGCATTGCCGCAACCTGTCAAGAGATGCGTCCGGCATGGTATATCTTTGGTTGATGATGTCTTTTATATCCATAAGTTTATAGCTGTTGTCGGTGTGCAAAATTATAAAATAGCGCAAAGAAAATGGAACGGACGGTTGTTTTTTTTCAAATGTAAAAAGATGTTAGAAGAAACATACTTACTTTTGTGCCCGAATTTAATAAATCATATTTATGAATTGGATACTCTTATTATTGGCAGGATTGTTTGAGGTGAGTCTCACTTTCTGCTTGGGAAAAAACGAAAACGGCATCAGGGTCTGAATTTTATTTGTGGGGGAGCGGTTTCTTGCTTTCCACGATATTGAGCATGGCATTACTTTCAAAGGCGGTTCAGACTTTGCCTTTGGGTACGGCATACGCCATTTGGACCGGCATCGGAGCTGTGGGCACGGTCTTGATTGGAATATTCGTATTCAAAGAACCTGCCACTCCCATTCGCCTTTTCTTCCTGTTCACGCTCATTGCTTCCTTGATTGGATTGAAAGTCGTGTCATACTGAAAGGAGGGCGACAAATGAAGTATGAATTGAGTGAAAATCGAGGGATTCCGGCATCTTTGCTGGCTATGATGGCAGTCGCTACCGGACTTTCCGTTGCCAACTGTTACTACAACCAGCCTTTGTTGGGCAGCATGGCACGTGATTTTGCAGTAAGCGACTTTTCCGCCAGTATGGTGGCGACGTTGACCCAAATAGGATATGTGGTCGGACTTGTATTTGTCATTCCGCTTGGTGATTTGCTTTCACGGAAGAAATTGATATTGACCAATTATGTCATTTCTTCGTGCGCGTTGTTTGCCATAGCTATTGCCCCGAACATCTATTGGGTGTGGGGCGCGTCATTGCTTGCAGGAGCTTCTTCGGTCATGCCACAGTTCTTCATTCCGTTAGTGTCTTATAATTCTGAGCCTGCGCACAAGGTGCGTAATGTGGGGATTATACAGTCGTGTCTGCTCATAGGGATTCTTGGATCACGGGTGTTCAGCGGCTTTCTTGCTGATGTATGTGGATGGCGTTCGGTATATTGGGTAGCTTGTGTTTTTATGCTCGGGTGTTTTTTTATGATTCACAAGATGCTGCCCGTGTTGCCTGTTCGTTCACGAGAAAAATATGCCGGCCTGATGAAATCCTTGTTGCGCCTGTTCTGCAAATACCCGTATTTGCGCATCGCTTCATTAAGGGCGGCATTGGCTTACGGCTCGTTTTTCGCATTGTGGAGTTGCCTTGCTTTCAGGATGAAGCAAGGACCTTTCTTTGCAAGCGACGATATTATCGGGGCGCTTGGCTTGTGCGGATTGGCTGGTGCGTCCACGGTGGTCTTCATCAGTGGCTATATCCAAAAGTATGGTGTAAGGTTTTTCTCCATTGCCGGAGGTTGCGTAATATTGGCCGCGTGGCTTTTGGCTTTTTGGGGGAATGACAGCTATCTGTGGATGATAATTTCCATCCTTTTGATTGACGCCGGCATGCAATGTATCCATCTGTCCAATCAGACCAGCGTGGTATCTCTTGACGCATCTGCCATAAACCGTGTCAATACCGTTTATATGACCATTTACTTCTTGGGCGGTTCAGCCGGTACATTCGTCTCTGGGCTGCTATGGCAACATAGCGGTTGGGCAGGTGTGGTTGTAGTGGGATTTGTTTTTACCGTAGCTTCATTAATCATCAACTGCTTCAACCATCCAAAAACATCATAATGGTGTGATGCATAAGACACGTGGATGGAATAGGCTTCCGAAAGGATGCTTTTTACGTTGCAATATGCCGTGTATTGCAACGTAAAAGGTTGCCTTTTGGAAGCTGAAAGGTGACCTTTTACAAAGCGGGATGAATCCGACCTGGCCACATCCCGCTTTTCGTCGTGTTTTCGGTGCCATGTGAGCAGTTGCCAGCATAAAAACGTACAAATTCTGCGGAATGTTTGGCAGGTATGATTATTATTTGTAATTTTACGGTCTGACATGCAGACCGAGGTGTGCACCATAGCCGGCGCCGCCAATTGCGGTGCTGTGTGGCACGGCCCGCTCGGGTTGATCGCACGTCCGGCAGACGGCGGCTATATCAGGCGAAGTATTCCGATGATTTGATTTACTGATATCGCTTAATAGTTTATTTAAAATAATCTACATTATTAAAAACGAACAAAAAAATGAAGAGTGACCCTAAAGATTGTCTTTATTGTCAGAACAATGAGACGCAGCACAACCTCATGATAGAGGTTGCCAAATTGAGTGTATCACGCCTGTTCATATTCAAGGAGCAGACTTACCGCGGCCGTTGCCTCGTGGCTTACGACGGTCATGTAGACGACCTCAATCTGTTGAGCGACGACGAGCGTAACGCTTTCATGGCAGACGTGGCTAAGGCTACGCGCGCCATGCAGAAAGTGTTCAACCCGGATAAGATTAATTACGGCGCTTATTCGGATACGTTGTCGCACTTGCATTTCCATCTCGTGCCCAAATATGTTGGCGGTCCTGATTTCGGCGGCGTGTTCCGCATGAATCCGCAAGCCGTGTATCTTTCCGACGAGGAGTATGCACGGATGGCCGATGATTTGAAGAAAGAGCTTTGAGCGTTGTTTCCGTAAAGGAATTTCGTGAAGTATTCTTCGTCTAACGTCAACCTTCCGACGGCACAGTCGTGCACAAGACTCCGTCGGAAGGTTGACGCTTTTATATTTTTCGTATGCGTGTCAGCAGTTATGCTTTATTCACACCGAAGCCGAACAATGCGAAATCGCCTTTCAGCGGGTCGTCCGGGAATGTCATTGCGAGGCGTGCAGTCAGTTTTTTTGCCGCAGCCATTGATGCTGTCTTGTTGTTGATGAGGCCGAGCCTGTTGGCCTCCTGCATGACGTGAGTGTCCATCGGTATTATCAGCGTGCGCTTGTCTATGAAGTCTTTCCAAAGCCCGAGGTCTACGGGCGAATTGTCGCGTACCATCCATCTTAGGAACATGCACACCCGTTTACAGGCCGAACTTGTGTTCTTCGGTATTATCGTCTCGATGCCCATGCTTGCGAAATAATCCGTTATCGCTTTTACTGCAGTGAAACCGTCGGCGGCATTGCCTCTTACGTAGTTGCCTATGCTGCCGTGTTCGTCGAGCATTCGTTGCACGGCGGTGAGCAGAGAGTGCATCGTATGTCGTGTGTAAAGTCGGTAGAAGCAGGCATCGTCGTCGGGAATGTCACTGGCGAAGCCGCCGCTTTTCACCCAATTATAAACGTCGTTGCCGGCAACGTCGAGGATGTATTGTATCTTTGGCATGAACTGTTTCCTGCTTCCGTAGCTCAGGCATGAAGCTATGAAGGCTGTCACTTCTTGGTTTTCACGGCCCTTTACCTGATGCATGAACCGGCTCGGGTCGGCCGGCAGGAAATCTTCCGTTTCATATTCATCGGCGTATTGCCTTAATATGTCGTCGATGTCTTCCATATCTTCCAATGCATGTAAAACAATACAAGCAAACAAGGACTGTTGACCGTGCAACTCCTTGTTTGCTTGTGATTATCTGTTTAAAACCTTAATAAGGATTAAAGGATCGTCTTAACTGCCTCGAGCATGCCCTTCTCCTGGATGAGGTCGAGGTCTTTCTTAACGAGAGCGTTCAGGCCCTGTATGTTGTTGAGGTCTTCGCCCCATATCTGGGTAGCGCCGAGCACGCCGTCGGTAACCTTCTGCGTGTCGCCCGTAGCCCAGAGGTTCTTCAGCAAGTCCATGATTTCCTGTGAGTCGTTAGGCACGATGTCGGTGCCGTCTTCACGCTTGCCGCCCTTGTAGTAGGTGATGATTGCAGCGAGACCGAACACGAGTCCCTGCGGCAGTTCGCCCTTGCGCTCGAGGTAAGTCTTTACGCCGGGCAGGTCGCGAGTCTGGTATTTCGGGAACGAGTTGAGCATGATGCTCGTTACTTGGTGGTCAACGAACGGGTTCATGAAG
>CALUFN010000086.1 GCA_944319945.1 uncultured Prevotella sp. | reverse complement strand
AATGTATAAAATAAAAAATACGAGACTCTAACTTGAATCCCGTATTTTCCATTTACACAAAATATTTTATAGTGCCCTGATGACATTTGGCGGACACCTTGAAGTGCTCCGCCAAATATTATTTCGCATTCTTGGAGTTAGTTGTGTTGTTTCGATACTTGTTTTTTGCTGTAAAGAAATAACTTGGAATATTTTACTTGCTCCCAGTGAGTGGGATTTTGTTACTTATTCTCTATTTGAAAAGGTTTTGCATGCGGTCGGCATATCAGGATTTGGTTTTGATGAGTTCCATGTGAAACTGATTGCTACTGATTTGTCAAGTCAGTTTATGAACCATCTTGTTACATCGATTTATTTTGGATTATTGGCGGCTTCACCTTATATCTTATATGAATTGTTCCATTTTGTTTCTCCTGCATTGTTCTACAATGAGAGAAAATATTCAGTTAGGATTGTAATAGCAGTTTATTTTCTTTTTATTGTCGGAATCCTTATAAATTATTTTATACTATTTCCTGTTTCATTCCGTTTCCTTGGCACTTATAGTGTTTCAGAGCGAATAGAAAGCACAATAACTCTTGATAGTTACGTTTCCACGTTTATGACACTTTCATTATTGATGGGTGTAGTATTTCAGTTTCCTGTTGTCTCATTCGTGTTAGCTAAGATGGGTATTGTAAATGCGCCAATGCTTATCAAATATCGTAAACATGCTTTTTTGATAATATTGATTATTGCAGCAATAATTACTCCTGGTCAGGACATTGTCAGTTTGTCATTGGTTTCATTCCCATTATATATGTTGTATGAACTCAGTATTCTTATAATTAAAAGGGTTCAAATAAAAAGATGCAGTTAAAGTCTATAATAATGTAATGTGTCCGATTGCGTGTTGGCCGCTTTTGTTTGAATAGTGCAGAATCAATCTGCTTTATAATTGATTCTGCACTATTTTTAATCGTATGTTATTCTTTTATGTTAGGCTCTTCGAGACCGTAGCCCTTCTTTTTGTCTACAATCTTCAGCACGAAGCCGAGAAGTAGGGCTGCAACGCCAAGACATGCAAGCATTACGAGCGGCGCGGTATAGTCATATGACACGGCAGCCTCTTGCGGCGATATCAGTCCGTTTTGCAGGTCGGAGACAAGCTGCGGATTGGTCTTGTCGAGCACTTTGCCGATGAGCAAGGGGAAGAGCCACAGGCCGATGTTCTGAATCCAGAATATCAAGGCATAGGCGCTGCCTATGATCTTGGCGTCTACGAGTTTCGGCACGCTGGGCCACAGCGACGCGGGCACGAGCGAGAAGCTGGCTCCTAACACGAGTATTGTGACGTAAGCGACGATGACTCCGCCCACGGCGTTGCCTTTGAACATCGGAAGGATGAAGGCGAATGTCAGGTGGCAGGCTATGAGGAGCAGCGAACCGACGACAAGCATCGAGGCCGCCTTGCCTTTATGGTCTACGTAGTTGCCGAGTATCGGCGTGATGCCTACGGCCAAGAGCGGGAACACGGCGAACACGGTCTCGGCACTTTGGCGCATGTAGCCCATGTAGCAGAATATTATGAGAGCGGCCACGGCCACTATCTGCATGAGCGTGCGCATGCCTTTGCTCTTTGAGAAGTTGCTGGCAAAGGCGGCTGCGGCCACGACGAGCATGATTACGTATTGGATGACGGTGACGGTGTTGCCGGCCCAAAACGAGTCGGGTGAAAGCTCTGTGAACGTCAGGTTGCACTGTAGCATGTTGACTGCGTATTTTTGGAACGGGAAGATTGCCGAGTAATAAAGCACGCACAGAAGTGCTACGAGCCAAAAGCCGCTGCTACGTAGGATGTTGCCTATGTCGCTTACCTTGAACGGGTCGTCTTTCTCTTCGGCTTCGCCCGTCTGTGCGTCGAGATTCTTGTCCATGAAGAAATACACGATGAACATGATGAGGGCTATCATTAAGAGCACTACTCCGAATGCCACCGAGCGTGACACGTCGATGTCGCCCCCGAGCTTTGCGAACACGGGTGAGAATATCATGCAGGTTGCAACGCCGAGGCGCGCCAAAGCCATTTCAGACCCCATGGCTAATGCCATTTCATGGCCCTTGAACCATTTTACGATGCCTCGTGACACCATGATGCCGGCCATCTCGACGCCGCAGCCGAAGATCATGAAGCCTATTGCGGCGAACTTTGCCGAAGCTGGCATGCCGCAGTAGAAAGGCGAGATGCCGAGCTCGTCGAAGCCGGGAATGTAGTTAAGATTGTTGTTGAACCATGTTTCGAGGCTGCTCCCCATGAACATCTCGGTCACTGCGTACCAGTTGATCGTGGCACCTACCAGCATCACAGCTCCTGAAAGCACGGCCGTGAAGCGCACTCCCATCTTGTCGAGGATGATTCCGGCGAAGATGAGGAAGAAAACGAACACGTTAAGGAACGTTTCGGAGCCTTGCATCGTTCCGAAGGCCGTAGAGTCCCAGCCGCGTGTTGACTGCATTAGGTCTTTGATAGGAGAGAGAATGTCCATAAAAATGTATGAACAGAACATCGCAAACGCAAGGAAAAACAGCACCATCCATCTTGTGGCGGCTGAGTCGCGAAGTGTTTTTTGTATCGTTTCAGTCATGATTATTGTTATTTTATTTGTATGCTTATTGCTTATGGATAAGAAAATATGCACGGCCCGATATGTCGGCAGTGCATATTTTCTTAATTCTTAATTCTTAACTTCATTTGAGCCACTTGTCGAGCCAGTTGAAGAATGTGCGCTGCCACAAAATGCCGTTCTGTGGTTTCAGCACCCAGTGGTTCTCGTCGGGGAAGAGCAGCAGTTCGGCCGGTATGCCTCTCATTCTTGCAGCGTTGAATGCGCCCATTCCCTGATTGGCGTTGATGCGGTAGTCTTTTTCCCCGTGTATGCAAAGTATCGGAGTGTCCCATTTGTCGACAAACTTGTGCGGCGAATTGGCGTAAGTTCTCTTGGCGTTCTCAGTCTGGTCCTTGTTCCAAAAAGCGTCGTCGTATTCCCAATTACTGAACCATGCTTCTTCCGTGTCGGTGTACATCGACTCGAGATTGAAGGCTCCGTCGTGGGCGATGAAGCACTTGAAGCGCTTGTCGTGGTGCCCGGCAAGGTAGTAAACGCTGAATCCTCCGAAACTTGCGCCGACTGCTCCGAGGCGGTCTTTGTCAACGAACGGCAGGTTTTCGCACGCATCGTCGATCGCGGTCAGGTAGTCTTTCATGCATTGCCCGGTCCAGTCGCCTGATATTTCCTCGTTCCATTCGCTGCCGAATCCGGGCAGCCCCCTTCTGTTGGGAGCTATTACCACGTAGCCGTTGGCTGCCATGATCTGCATGTTCCAGCGGTAACTCCAGAATTGCGATACGGGGCTTTGCGGACCGCCTTCGCAGAAGAGGAGCGTCGGGTATTTCTTGTTCTCGTCGAAGTGGGAGGGCAGCACGATCCAATACAGCATGTCTTTGCCGTCGGTAGTCTTTACCCAGCGTTGCTGTATTTTGCCGAACGTCATTTGGTCGTAGAGATGCTTGTTCTCAAACGTGATTTGTTCGGCTTTCGACTCTTTCTCCTTTTTGCTCGGATTGATTACGTAAAGTTCGGATGCCTGCGACATGCTGTGCCTCTCGGCGAGAAGTTTTTTCCCGTCGTTGAGTAGCTGTATTGAGCCGTAGTCGTACCAGCCGTCAGTCAACTGCTTTACCTCACCGCTGAGATTTGTCTGATATACGTTTTCACATCCGTGCCAAACGCTGAGGAAATAAAGATTTTCCGAGTCGGCACCCCAGCAGAAAGCGTCGACGTTTGTGTCGAGCGTTTCCGTTACGTATGTCTTCGTGCCTGATTTTACGTCATATACGCAGAGGCGGTTGCGGTCGCTTTCATATCCGTTGCGTGGCATGCTCAGCCATGCTATGTAGCGGCCGTCGGGCGAATATTGTGGGTTGTTGTCGTAGCCGGGATTATTTTTCAGGTTTTCTGTAGAGTTTACGGCCTGATGCTTCATAGACTTTGTCGGGTCGATTTTCGGCTCTACGTATCCAGCAGGCTTACAGATGTTTACGGTTTCTTTGGTCTCCGTGTTATAGAGGTATATGTCCGTGTCGGTGGATATGGCGTATTCTATGCCGGTTTTCTTACGCGACGTATATGCTATTGTCTTTGAGTCGGGGCTCCAAGCGAGCTGCTCGGTTCCTCCGAAAGGTTTTACGGGGCACTCGTAAGGTTCGTTCAGCATGATGTCTTCTCCTTCACCTATGCCGTTTTCGGTTACTTCCGCAATGAAGGGGTGGGGTATTGATTCAACGTATTCGTCCCAGTGCCTGTAGTTCATGTCTGTAATCAGTCGGCCGGTAGCCTTAGGCAGGTCGGCCGGATTTTCCTTGATAGTTTCGTGGTACGGAATTTGTTTTATTAATACTACTTTCTTTTCGTCGGGCGAGAATATGAAGCCGTCGATTCCTGTTTTGTCGTTTGTCAACTGCTTGCGGTTTGTGCCGTCGGGGTTCATTTTCCATATCTGGCCGTCGCATAAGTATGCTATCTTCTGTCCGTTGTCCGTCCATACGGCGTCTGTTTCGCTTTTTGCGCTTGTAGTGAGCAACTTGTTGTTTTTGCCGTCGGCGTCCATTACGTAAATAACCGTATGACTCTTATCTTCTTTTACGCTGTAATAGCTTACTTGGTAGACTATCTTCTTACCGTCGGGCGATGCTTGATGCCCGCCGATGCGTCCCATAGCCCAAAGTGCTTCGGGAGTCATTAGGTCACTTGCTAGCGTGATGTCGCTTTTCCCGATAAAGTGCATGGTCTCTTGGGCTTTGACGGAGTTGCAGCTGATGGCGATTGCTGCTGCAATCATTAATGTTTTGTTCATAGTTATTTTGATTTTAATACAAGGGCAGGCTAAATGCCTGCCCTTGTGAGGTTGTAGTTATTTATGCTGTTTTTGTTTTTCTTGCATTTCGCGCTGCCGTTTTAATTCTTCAGCCTGTTTTTGCATGGCTTCGAGTCTTGCGGCAAGTCCGCTCATCTTTTGCGGATTGTTCTTGTTCTCTTGGTAGCGGGCCTCGAGTATGCTGAGAAGTTTCTCGTCGTTCGTGGTCTTGCGTAAGATCCACATTATCGATGCGCTGAAGAACAACGAAATGAAGTAATAGAAATTAAGACCGGCCGAATAGTCGTTGAACATGAAGAAGAATATTACGGGCATGAGATACATCATCCAACGCATCATCTTCATCTGCTCCGCTTGTGCGCCTACCATTTGGTCTTTCTGCTGGCGCATCGTCATGATGTTGTACAGCACGTTGGCACCGCAGAAAAGAATACATGTCAGGCTGATGTGGTCTCCTATCAGCCAAATGTTCTTATTCCATTCGATGATCGGGTCGTATGTCGACAAATCACTGATCCATAAAAAGCTCTCACCGCGCAACTGGATTGCGTTAGGCACGAAATTGAACATTGCGACCCAAATAGGCATCTGTATGAGTACGGGCAGACAGCCGCTTAACGGGCTTACGCCGTATTTTGAATACATTGCCATCATTGCCTGCTGCTTTTGCATTTGGTCTTCAGGCTTGTTGTATTGTTTTGTCGCTTCGTCTATTTTCGGCTTGAGCACCCTCATCTTTGCAGACGACATGTAACTCTTTTTTACCAAAGGATATGTTATGAACTTCAATAACAGGGTTATCAGGATGAGCACGATACCCATGTTGATGTTCAAGGCCGTCAGCCAGTCGAAAACGTAGATGGTAAACCAGCGGTTGATGATCCTGAACAACGGCCAACCTAAATAAACGAGGCGTTGCAGCTCAAGGTCTTTGTTGAACGAACTTTGCTTCTCTACTTTTTTCAGGAGATTGAAGTCGTTGGGGCCGAAATAGAACTCAAGTTCGGTTGGCTGTTTTCCGGTCGGGTCGAATGATGTCTTCATCTTTGCTGCATAATGCTTTAAGAAGCCCGAGCCTTTTTCCTGAGGAATGCTGGTAACCGACGAATTAGAGCCTAAGTCGTTCTTGGCTATCATCACTGCGCTGAAGAATTGGTTTTTGAAAGCGACCCAATCGATGGGATCTTCGATCTTTTTATCGATATTCTCGCTTGTCGTGCTTAATTCCTTAGTCCCTCCGTCAGTGAAATGGTATGTCAGTGATGAATGCTGATTCTCGAATGTAAAGCCTTTTTCTTGTTGGCGGCATAATTCGTTCCATTCGATATCAATCTTGTCATAATTTGGGGCGAACATGCCGCTTATGTCGTTAGCCTGCATTGAAAAATGGAGCAGGTAGTCTTTCCCCAGCTTATAGTTCATGACTAACGACTTGCCGTTGCCGGCATCGGCCGTCATCGTTACCGTAGAGTCTGTTATGTTAGAAGGGGTGAAAAACAAGTCGCTCGTGATGATGTTAGTCTCTTTTCCTGCCAACATGAATTTCAACGATTGGTTCTTCGCGTCGAATAGTGTCAGGTCGTTGTTGCCCCTGTTGTCTTTAAAACCTTTTATTACGGCTTTTTCTACGGTGCCGCCTTTAGTATTGAGCGTTAGCTCTACTTTTGAGTTTTTCAATACTATGTTTTGCGGTTTGCCGCTCAACGCCTTGTAGAAGGCTACTGTCGTGTCTTGGCCCATTGGGTCGGCGGCATTGGTTTGTGCCGCCTGTTTCTCGGCTTTTAGCTGTTGTTCGGCTTTTTGTTTCGCTACGGCGGTTATTGAGTCTTGTAGCTGTTGCTGCGCCAAATCCTCTTCGGAAGGCCGTGTGTACCAACTGTAACCGATCAGGAGGGCTGCTATAAGTACAAAACCGATAATCGTATTCTTATCCATTTTTAGGGAATATATGAATATTATTTGTTTTTGCTGTTCTTATTATCTATTGCCGTCTTAACGAAGTCGAGGAACAAAGGATGCGGGTGTAATACCGTACTTGAGTATTCCGGATGGAATTGAGTTCCGATATACCATTTTAATCCAGGTATCTCTACGATTTCCACCAAGTCGCTTTCAGGGTTACGCCCTACGCATTTCATACCGGCACGTTCGTATTCTTGCTCAAAGTCGTTGTTGAACTCATAACGGTGGCGGTGGCGTTCTTGTATGTGTTCCTTTTTATAAATATTGAATACGCGCGAATTTTGTTTCAATACGCATTCGTAAGCTCCCAAACGCATCGTGCCGCCCATGTTGGTTATATTCTTTTGGTCTTCCATGATGTCAATGACGTTGTGAATGGTCTTCTCGTCCATTTCACGGCTGTTGGCATCTTCGTAACCCAAGACGTTGCGTCCGAACTCGATAACCATCATCTGCATGCCGAGGCAGATGCCGAATGTCGGGATGTCGTGTGTGCGGGTATAGTGTGCGGCCGTTATCTTGCCTTCTATACCGCGCTGGCCGAATCCGGGACAAATCACGATCCCGTCCATGCCTGCGAGTTTTTCGGCAACGTTCTGTTCGTTTAGCTTCTCACTGTTAATAAATGTGGCTTTCACCTTGTAGTCATTGTAAGTGCCGGCCTGCGAGAGGCTTTCAAGGATGCTCTTGTATGCGTCCTGCAGGTCGTATTTGCCTACAAGGCCGATGTTTACTACTTCGGTAGCCTTATGCCTGCGCTCAAGGAACGACCTCCATGGTCCGAGGGTAGGCGTTTCGCCGATAGGCTCGCCCATTTTCCTCAATATGGTTTCGTCGAGTTTCTGCTCCTGCATGCGGACGGGAACTTCGTAAATCGTCGGCATGTCAACGCTTTGTACAACGGCGTCAAAATCAACGTTGCAGAAATTGGCCACCTTCTTGCGTATGCCGTCGTTTATCGGGTGTTCGGTTCTCAGCACGAGGATGTCGGGCTGTATGCCGACGCTTTGCAGTTCTTTTACGGAGTGTTGAGTGGGCTTGGTCTTAAGCTCTTTTGCTGCGGCAAGATATGGTATGTACGTAAGGTGTACGCAAAGCGCCCGTTTGCCAAGTTCCCATTTAAGCTGGCGTATGCTTTCAAGGAAGGGCAGACTCTCGATGTCGCCTACCGTTCCTCCTATTTCGGTTATTACGAAGTCATAGTTGTTCTTCTTTCCGAGCAGCATTACGTTGCGCTTAATCTCGTCGGTGATGTGAGGGATTACCTGTATTGTTTTCCCCAAATAGTCACCGCGGCGCTCCTTGTCGATGACAGACTTGTATATGCGGCCAGTCGTAAGGTTGTTCGCCTTAGTCGTCTGTATGCCCGTGAAGCGTTCGTAATGTCCCAAGTCGAGGTCTGCTTCGTGCCCGTCTACGGTCACGTAGCATTCGCCGTGCTCGTATGGATTGAGTGTTCCCGGGTCGATGTTGATGTACGGGTCAAACTTTTGGATTGTGATGTTATATCCTCTGGCCTGAAGAAGTTTGCCGATTGACGACGATATGATTCCTTTTCCAAGCGAGGAAGCTACACCGCCTGTGACGAAGATGTATTTTGTTTCTGCCACTGTTATAATGTTTTGATTACTAATTACGAAATAATAATATGACGTGCAAAATTAAGAAAAAATGCTGATACGCCCAAATTATAATCTCTTTATTAGGTGAAAAAACGACAACCTATATTATATTTATGAAATTAATGCTAACTTTGCAATCTGAATATATTTTAAGCGGAATGAGGTTGAAACTTATATTTGCGGTCTTGTTGTCGTGTCTCGTGTGCGTTGTGTACGGACAGAAGAAGTCTTCGCGTAACCGTATTCATCGTGAACTACCTGACACGTCGGTCGTTGTGGCTTATATGGATTCGTTGCGCTCGTATAAAGTTAGGCTTGATTCATTGTCGTACGTTAACGATTCGTTGGGCATCGCGTCGGAGCCTGATTCGCGTTATTTCAGACTGTTTGCCCCGTTGACTTTTTATTATTCGGTAGCAAGTCGCGGCATGGTTCTCGGTGAAGGGGCCGTCGACGACGTTGACGATGCTATAGACAAGGCATTGATGGCCGCATATTTACGTAGCCCGGAGCGTGTGGTCTCGACTGAAGAAGAAATAGTCAAGGCCGGTTCGTTGCATGAAGAGATTACAAAACCTTTACAGCATAAGGTGGAATATGTAAGGAGCGACGACGTAGTGCCTGAGACCCAGCCCGACGTGCCGCTTGAAATAGTTGTGGATAAGCCTAATTTCTGGACGTTTAACGGTGACTATTATTTACAGTTCTTGCAAAATTACGTATCTGAAAACTGGTATAAGGGAGGTGAAAGCAATTACTCGATGCTGGCGAGCGCAACGCTGCAGGCTAATTATAATAATAAGCAAAAAGTGAAGTTTGAGAATAAGCTCGAACTGAAACTTGGTTTTCAGACTTCACGCGGCGACACCATGCACACGTTTAAAACCTCTGAAGACCTTATAAGATACACGGGTAAGTTGGGGCTTCAGGCTACCAAGAATTGGTACTATACTTTCCAATTGATAGCTAATACCCAATTTTTACGGGGATATAAGAGTAACGACCCGGCGGTATATTCAGACGTGATGTCGCCGTTGAACCTTAACTTCTCGTTAGGTATGAGTTACAATGTCAACGTGTTTAACGGCAAGCTGGTCGGTTCGATACAGTTGGCGCCGTTGGCGTATAACTTTAAGTATGTAGGTCGTGAAGCTCTTGCCACGAGTTACGGATTGAAGGAAGGCGAACATACGCTGAACGACTTCGGTTCGGAGTTCACTTTCGATCTTACTTGGACGTTCTCGGAATTAATAAAATGGAAAACCCGCCTTTACGGATATACTACATACAAACGTGCGGAATTGGAGTGGGAGAACACGATAACATTCCAATTCAATAAGTACATATCGTCTAATCTCTTCATATATCCACGTTTCGACGACGCTTCGACGCGAAATGACGATCTCGGGTATTGGCAGTTTAAGGAATATATGTCGATAGGATTTTCTTATTCGTTCTGAATAATTATGTGAAGAATTAAGAGTTAAGAAAATATGTCTTGTTGTTAATGATGCATATTTTCTTAACTCTTAATTTCATTTCGCTTCCTCCATAGTGCCTTCTATGTACAGGCGCGTCATTTCGGGTTTGCCGTTAGTCCTTACGGTAATGGTCTTTTTGAAGTGTCCCGGGAAGCGTCCTTTTCCGTTGTATGTTACGTTGAGAGTGCCTTTTTGTCCGGGAGCAATGGGCTTCTTCGTGTATTTCGGTACTGTGCAGCCGCAACTTGCAACAGCTTGGTTGATCACTAAAGGTGCGTCGCCTACGTTGGTGAATGTGAAAGTGCACTTTTGTACCGGTGTGCTTTCGGAGAAGTTGCCGAAGTCGTAAGTAAGTTTGTCAAACTTGATTTGCGCTTGTTTCTGCGCAGAGGCATAGCATACTGACAGCATCAGCATGAATGACATTAATAGGATTTTCTTCATTTTTACGTCGTTGAATTATAAATATTTGGCGACAAAATTACTTCATATTTCGCTATTAATGAATCATTTGCGTCTTAATTTGCATTAAATTTCACATATTTTTATTAGCTGCGTGATTGTCATAAGTTTTTCATGTCGTCGGCGTGTTTTATTTTGACGGCTTTTCAGGCCCTTGTCGATGATTGCCGGCATCGGTTCTTGTCAGTCCTATTTACCAAGAAACGCCAAAGACACTCGTGGATGAGAGTCTTTGGCGTTGATATTCTGTTTGTTTGGTTCAGGCCTGTGCCTGCCTAATAAGCGCATGGTCTCGGCGTGCGGATTATGCCTCTTCGCTCGCTTCACTATTTGCATGAATGTTGAAGGAAAGCTCTTCTTTTTCTGCATTCTTGTCAACGATGATAACGTCGTTGCTCTTCAATTTGCCATCAAGCAGCATTTCGCACACTCCGTCTTCGATATAATTTTGTATGGCTCTTTTAAGCGGACGGGCGCCGAACTGTACGTCGTAGCCCTTTGTGGCCACGAACTCTTTGGCCTTTTCGGTTATGTCGAGGCCGTAGCCCAGTTCGTTAATCCTCCTGACGAGACCGCTCAGTTCCAGCTCGATGATTTTCTTTATAGCCTCGAGGTCAAGCTGGTCGAAGGTTATTATTTCGTCAAGTCGGTTCAGGAACTCAGGGCTGAACTGTTTGCTGAGGCTTTTTTGTATGATGCTGCGCGCGTACTCCTTGTCGCTGTCGTTGATGCTGAGGCCGATGCTGCCGCCCGCGTTGAAGCCTACGCCGCGTCCGAACTCCTTAAGCTGGCGCGTACCGGCGTTGCTGGTCATTATGATCACCGTGTTGCGGAAGTCTATCAGGCGGCCGTTGCCGTCGGTCAGTCGACCCTCGTCAAGCACCTGCAGAAGCATGTTGAACACGTTGCCGTGGGCCTTCTCTATTTCATCGAGCAGCACGATGGAGTAGGGGTGGCGGCGCACTTTCTCCGTAAGCTGTCCGCCTTCCTCATAGCCTACGTATCCCGGAGGCGCGCCTACGAGTCTTGACGTGTTGAAGCTCTCGCTGTATTCGCTCATGTCGATGCGTATCAGGGCATCGCTGCTGCCGAACATGTATTCTGCCAGCTTTTTTGCCAGGAATGTCTTGCCGACCCCCGTCGGGCCTAAGAACATGAAGGCGCCTATCGGGTGGTTTGACTCCTTCAGGCCCACGCGGTTGCGCTGTATGGCCTTCACCATTTTGTCTATGGCGTTGTCTTGGGCTATTACGGCCTTCTTCAGCTCGGTTCCCATGTTCCTCAGCCTTATGCTTTCGGCTTCGGCCATTCTTTGCACGGGTACGCCCGTTATCATCGACACCACTTCGGCGACGTCTTTTTCGGTTACCGTGTCGCGGTTGCCTATCTCGTTGTTAGTCCACCGTTCTTGCATTTCCGCCAGCTCTGCCTCAAGCTCGGTCTGCTTGTCCCTGTAGCTTGCTGCCAGCTCGAAGTTCTGGTTTCTTACGGCGGCCTGTTTCTTTTCCTTCACGTAGCTTATTTCCTTTTCCTTTTCGCTTATCTCGGGCGGGGTCTGCGCGTGCTGCAGGTGTACGCGCGAGCCCACTTCGTCGAGAGCGTCGATGGCCTTGTCGGGGAACGCCCTGTCAGTGACATATCGGTCTGTCAGTTTGACACAGGCCGATATCGCCTCGTCCGAGTACGACACATGGTGGTGGTACTCATAGCGTTCCTTGATGTTGTTGAGTATGGCCAGCGTCTCCTCGGCCGTGGTAGGCTCTACCATCACTTTTTGGAAACGGCGTTCGAGCGCTCCGTCTTTCTCTATCGAGTTGCGGTATTCGTCGAGCGTAGTGGCTCCGATGCACTGTATCGTGCCCCTTGCGAGGGCGGGCTTCATCATGTTGGCCGCGTCCATAGAGCCGGGGGTTGAGCCTGCGCCTATGAGCGTATGTATTTCGTCGATGAAGATGATGATGTCGGGATTCTGCTCTATCTCCTTTATCAGGGCTCGTATCCTTTCCTCAAACTGGCCGCGGTATTTAGTGCCTGCCACCACTGCCGCCATGTCAAGGTTGATTATGCGCTTGTTGAAGAGCACCGGCGACGTGTGGTGCTTGCATATCAGTTGCGCCAGTCCTTCCACTATGGCACTCTTGCCCACGCCCGGTTCGCCTATCAATACGGGGTTGTTCTTTTTCCTGCGGCACAGTATTTCGGTAACGCGCTGTATCTCACGCTCCCTTCCTACCACGGGGTCGAGCTTGCCTTCGGCTGCGGCTTTTGTCAGGTCGGTGCCGAAGTTGTCGAGCACGGGGGTCTTCCCTGCGGGGCGTCTCGTACTCGTGGCCGTATTGGCTTGCCGCGGTTTCTGCGAGTTGTTGCCGTTTATGCTGAGCATGCCGTCGTCTTCGTCTTCTTCCTCTTTTTCGGGCATGCTTATGCCGTCGCTTACGCGGCTGGCCTTTTGTTGGAAATACGTCAGTGCGTCTTCGTAGTTCATGTTGTTAAATTCAAGTACTTCTTTTGCTCCGTTGTTTACGTGGTCGTGCAGTATTGCGAGCAGCAGGTGCTGTTCGTCCACCATTTGTGTCGACTGTATGCGTGCTTCGAGTACTGCTAGTTTGAGTATGTTGCTTGCCTTCTCGTTGAGTACGAGCTCGTGCGTGCGCAGCGGCTGCGCGAAGTCTTCTTCGCGCACTTTCTGCTCAAGTTCGTTTTTTATTGATTGGAAATTTATGTCAGCTTTTACGAATAGTTCATGCACAGGGCCTGTCTTGTCGCGCAGTATGCCGAGCAACAGGTGCTCCGGCCCTACGGACCTGCTGGCGAGTCGGGCGGCTTCTTCCCTGCTGAAAGCCAGTATCTGGGATACTTTCGGTGAAAATTGACTGGTCATGTATGTATCTTCTTTACTTTTTGGTTACTTTAGTAGTCACGGCGTATTATTTGCCTTGATTGCTTGTCGTTTCTTGTTGTCTTGCGCTTTTTACCTCTGTTGCCGTAGTTGGGTTTTGAAGTCTTTATGTTTATCCGGGCGACAAAGATAATATAAATCCACGTATTATAAAACAATATTGATTGTTTTTATATTAATTAGGTGGGTTTGCGCGGTCTTGCCGGACTCTTTAGTCGTAGCAAAAACTGTGCCATAAATGAGCCTGCGGCCTATGTCGGTGCCGTTTTTTCATGCTTGCAGATGTCGGTATTGTCGTTGTAGTCTGCGTACCGCAAGTTGCGTCGTGACGCCATAGAGTAAGTGCCGGCCCATGTTACGTGACAAAACGTAATATTGAAAATGTCGGTTTTAGCAAGGCAAATAGGATGACTGTGAGGCTCCGCGCCTGCGTTTACATGGCGTAATGATGCCCGGCGATGGCCGCTTTGTCGTGATTATTGGGCAAAATGCCGTCCGTACGCACTTCTAAAGGTGCTGTTTGGAAGACCGAAATGCCGTAGATGGTGTCGCAATTTGCCGCCTATCAGGTGCTAAAAGGATGCCTTTTGGGTAAGCCTTCTTGCCTTTTTATTGCACATATCGGCATTCAAGCGCTCTATTGCGGTGACTGTCATGCTGTTACGTTTGCACGCATTTGAGGGCACTATTTGCGACGGTTATGGCGGATTTCTCAAAATATCTCAGTATGGAAACGTCATTCTGAATCGTAACGTAAGCCAATTGCCAAATATGCCGACAATGTGTCAATTATTAGTTTATAGGGTTGTTGGGTTATACGGTAAAATCTTAAAACCGTATGACCGTAAACCGTATGACCGTAAATCGCATAACCGTAAATCGCATAACCGTAAATCGCATAACCGTAAATCGCATAACCGTAAATCGCATAAC
>CALUFN010000085.1 GCA_944319945.1 uncultured Prevotella sp. | reverse complement strand
GTTCGATTCGGCTGAGGAAATGGTGAAACTTGCTGCAATAAGGATGTTGCTGAACAAAATTTAAACAGGCTCTAAGAAATTTTATACTGACAACTTGCTGACATTTGCCTGACAGCAGTTTTTCCGCCGTCAGTCGTCCACCGTCAGCTTGTAAGCCCTGCCCCGCTCGGCTTCTATTTTCAAGCGGCTGTTCTGCTCGACGATGCGCTTCAGCCTTCTTACTAATGTGTACAGGGTTTCGCTGGCGTCGTCTTTTCCCGGCCATAAGGTCTCACATATCTCGGCCTTTGAGAGCTTATGCCCTTCGGCGTTGAAGAACATCAGCATAAGCTCATGCTGCATCGGAGTGAAACGCACCTCTTCGTCTGCAGGATTGTAAAATGCGTTAAGCGAAGCATCGAAGCGTAATCCTCCAAGCCGGCTGCAACGTGCCGCATCCGCACAGTGCTTGCGCATTCGTAATACGGAGAAGGCTCCCCAAAGCAAGGCCGCCATCATCAGGCAGGCTGACAAGCGCAGGTCTGAAAGGCCGAAGACGGTGGCAAAAGAGCAATCAGCAGTGCCGCGAAAGGCTATCGAAACATTGGCGTTGCGTGCTGCTTCAGGCTCTATTATCACCGTGTCGCCGCTCACTATGTCTACGCCTCCGCCCGGCACGATGTCTTGCGCACAGCCATTAGGAATTACGGCGAAAGTGACGTAAGACTTGTCGCGCAATTCAGGCATGGTCAGTCTCCCGGCAAAACTATCGTCGCGTATGATCATGGCCACGACATTTGAAGATTGCGACTGTAACTGTTTGCACACACGTATTGTGTCGGCTGTGACCCACTCCTGCCCTTTCTCGGCCAGCGCGCAAACCAGCGCACGGTTTAGGTCAGCCGTTATCTTGCTTTTCGTGTCAATATAGCTGCCCGTACCGGTAGCTACCGACGATACGACCAACACCAGAAAAACAACGATGGAGAAATATGCTTTCATACTTAGGCTTGCTATGTTACTGCAAATATAAAGAAAATACTAATAAGACGCAATGTCCTTGCCTGCTTTTTCGCAAAAAAGTCCCCGGCTGCATGGATGCAACCGGGGACTTCCGTATAATAAACTTGCTTTACAGTGCGAAAAATTATTCCTCTACCTGAGCTTCTTCTGCCTTAGGAGCCTCTTCTACGGGTGCTTCAGCTGGAGCCTCCTCTGTTTTAGGAGCCTCTTCCACCTTTTCTTCGCCTTCGGCGATGACCTTAACGGGCACCTCTACGAGCACTTCCTTGTGGAAGTGAACTGTGGCAACATAGTCGCCCACCTTTTTTGCGTCGTGCATGGTGACGATCTTGCGGTCTACATCGAAGCCCTTAGCCTGCAACTCTGCAGCAACGGTTGCGGCAGTTACGGCACCGTAGGCAACGCCGTTGGCGCTCACCTTAACTGCGATAGTAAGGGCAACGTCCTTCAGGGCCTCACCCTTCTTCTCTGCCTCCGCCTTGATGGCGGCGAGCTTGCGGGCCTGCTGGCGCAGGGTCTCTGCAAGCTGCTTCTTTGCTGAAGCCGAAGCGATGACGCCCTTGCCCGTGGGGATAAGATAGTTGCGGCCGTAGCCGTCTTTAACAGTAACTATATCGTTCTTGAATCCCAAGCCGATGATGTCTTCTTTCAGTATTATTTCCATCGTGTCTCCTCCTTTTTTATTTCAACAGGTCAGTAACATAAGGAAGCAACGCTATCTGGCGTGCGCGCTTAACGGCCTGGGCCACGCGGCGCTGGTACTTAAGGGATGTTCCTGTGATACGACGGGGAAGAATCTTACCCTGCTCGTTCAAGAACTTCTTAAGGAACTCGGGATCCTTGTAGTCGATATACTTGATGCCGCTCTTCTTGAAACGGCAATACTTCTTCCTCTTCGTGTCAACTGAAGGCGGAGTCAAATATCTTATTTCTGATTCTTGTGCTGCCATTGTTTAAGCCTCCTCTTTTTTTGCTAATTTGTTTCTTCTCTTCTCGGCATACTGTACGGCGTACTTGTCGAGCTTCACTGTCATGAAACGGATAACCTTCTCGTCACGGCGGTATCCGGTTTCAAGAGTTTTGATAACTTCAGGCTCAGCCTTGAACTCGATCAGGCAGTAGAAACCTGTCGACTTCTTTTGGATAGCGTAAGCCATCTTCTTCAATCCCCAGGTCTCTTCGTTCAGTATTTCCGCACCCTTATCGGTAAGCAGGCTCTTGAACTTAGCGACCGTTTCCTTCATCTGTTCATCAGACAAAACGGGAGTCAAAATGAAAACGGTTTCGTATTGATTCATACTACTTTAAATGATTAATTTATTTGTAATTTTGCAAAATGCGGTGCAAAGGTACGCTTTTCCGTTGACATATAAGCTATATACATCGTTTATACATGAAATTTTAACTTAATTTTGCTTCAAATGCCTTATATTGTTGAAAAATACGTATGTAAATGCCTCTAGGTTATTGAATTTTTCCGTACATTTGCATTAGTTTATTTGTATCATTATGAAGCATTATTTACGATATTCAGGATTAACCGCTCTTTATTCAGGCGTAGTGCTGCTACTTGCCGGTTATGCTTTTGGATGGACTAACTACAACATTTTCATCATTTCGGCATCAGCCTTAGTCGTAGCCGGATTGATTGTTCACGTGTACTTCCTGAAACGTGAAAGTAAATATTAAACTACACCATTCGCAAAGGCTACCTTTCTGAGCATAAAAGGCTACCTTTAGCTTGGCAAAAGGAAGCCTTTTGTAAAACATTGGTTATAAATCGTTTCCGAAATTTATACAACAAAAAGGGAGACGAACTCTTTTCGTTCCTCTCCCCTATCAGATAAACAAAAATAAATTCTTAATTGTTAACTGAACCTCCTACAATATCAAGCAGTTCATTGGTAATAGCTTGCTGACGGCTCTTATTGTACTGAAGGTTTAATTCGCGAAGAAGTTCATCCGCATTATCCGTAGCAGTTTGCATTGCAACCATACGCGCAGCGTGTTCACTTGCGTTACTATCCAGTAGAGCCGTATAAATCATTAAATGCAGCAACTTTGGTATAAGTTGGGCCAACACTGTGTTCATGTCCGGCTCTACTATAAAGTTGTCATTTAACGGTTTAGCCTCTTCTTTCTCGGTGACGGTCTTATGGCCTTTTTTTCTGAGGTATTCTTGAGCTTCTAATGTGACAATATTTGAAGACAAGTCGCGCTCATCGTCAAAGTCCAATTCACTTTGAACATCAATCGGCAGGAACTTCTTACGCGTAAGAATCTGTGAGCCTGCACTCTTGAAATGATGATAAATCATCTCAATCCGATCAATTTCTCCGCTAATGAATTTTTCCGCAAGCGATTCGGCCAAACCTATACACGGATGAATGTTTGGCTTATCTGCTATTTCAGAGAAATCACCACCACTATTCAAACCGAGTTTCATCACTTTTTCCGCAACCTTCCTGCCTATGGGATAAACTACTACATTGTCTTTCCCTAAGTGTTGATATTCGTTCACTACTTGCTGCATCATCTTTATTATGTTGGCGTTAAAGCCACCGCAAAGACTACTGTTTGACGAATATACCACTAAAGCAACACGCTTTACGGGACGTTCTATGCTATATACTGTCGTCGCATCGATTTCTGATGCCAAGAAACTTTTGAGAATGTGCTCAAGCATCGACTCGTATGGCAGCATATTCTCAATCATGACTTGGGCATGATGCAACTTGGAAGATGCAACCATCTTCATAGCACTCGTAATTTTACGAGTGCTATTTACGGATGATATGCGGTTTTTTATCTCTTTAAGTGACGGCATAAATCAACTAACTTTTATATTGCCCTGCAATATCTGCCATTACGGATTCTATTACTTGAGTTTGTTCATCGCCGATCTTTCCACTTGCTAAGACGCTTATGACATCGGCATGCGATGTACGCATCTTGTCCAAGAACGTATCTTGGCATTCACGAACTTTCTCAACAGGCACGTCGTGCATTAAACCATGCGTGCCACAATAGAGTATCGCGACCTGCTCACCTACCGGCATAGGACTGTATTGAGGCTGGATTAAGAGCTGGTTGTTCTTTCGTCCACGATCCAAAGTCATAGCCGTTACAGCATCCATGTCGCTGGAGAACTTTGAGAAAGACTCCAACTCACGGTATTGTGCCTGGTCTATCTTCAGCGTACCGGCAACCTTCTTCATACTCTTAATCTGAGCGGAACCACCGACACGGCTTACAGAAATACCTACGTTGATAGCCGGACGGAAACCTTGGTTGAACAAGTCGGTCTCCAAGTATATCTGTCCGTCAGTAATAGATATCACATTCGTTGGGATATATGCGGATACGTCACCGGCCTGAGTTTCAATGATAGGCAATGCTGTAAGCGAACCGCCGCCCTTCACATGTCCCTTCATGCATTCCGGCAGATCGTTCATTTGTTCGGCCACTTCCTGCTGGTCGTTGATTCTTGCCGCACGTTCGAGCAAGCGGCTGTGCAAATAAAAGACATCACCAGGATAGGCCTCACGTCCTGACGGGCGACGCAACACGAGAGAAACTTCACGGTAAGCAACGGCTTGTTTTGACAGATCGTCATATACTACCAAAGCCGAGAGTCCTCTATCCCTGAAATATTCACCGATAGCGGCTCCTGCGAAAGGTGCATAATATTGCATGGCGGCCGGATCTGCAGCCGTTGCAGCCACTACAATTGTATAAGGCATGGCCCCATGCTCTTTCAACGTTGACACCAATGCGGCAACAGTTGAAGCCTTCTGTCCTATCGCTACATAGATACAATAAACAGGATTACCTGCATCGTAAAAACTTTTTTGGTTTATAATCGTATCTACCGCAATAGCTGTTTTTCCAGTCTGACGGTCGCCGATTATTAATTCTCGCTGCCCCCTTCCAATAGGAATCATCGAGTCGACCGCCTTAAGACCTGTCTGCAATGGCTCCTTAACAGGTTGACGATAAATCACACCAGGAGCCTTACGATCCAACGGCATCTCAAACGAATCCTTCAGATCTATGTCCCCGTTACCGTCTATTGCCTGGCCAAGAGGATTAATGACTCGTCCAAGCATATTATCATTCACCCTGATGCTGGCGATGCGCTTGGTACGCTTTACATGCATACCCTCTTTGATTCCGGAAGTCGGTCCCAAAAGCACACAACCAACATTGTCCTCTTCAAGGTTCATGACAATTGCCATCGTTCCGTTTTCAAATTCGAGAAGCTCATTAGCTTCAGCGTTGCGTAAACCGTATATTCGGGCAACACCATCGCTTACTTGCAATACCGAACCCACCTCGTCGAACTTGGCAGTGTCACTAATTCCCCTAAGTTGGTCAAGAAGGACTTGAGATACTTCGCTTGGTTTAATTTTATCTGACATATACGAATTTATTAATTATTTAAGCTGCGACAAAATGGATGCCAATTTTGATTTCACACTCATATCCAACCGATAAGTGTCATATTCCAAGACAAAACCTCCAATGATTTCAGGATTTGTCTCAGTCTCAAACTCAACATTTCCATTCGTCTGATTTTCCACCAGTTTACGTAATTTCTGTTCCGTTGCAGAAGATACGTCTGTGGCAGTTAAAAGTTTAGCACGGATCAGCTTCTTTTGTCTTCGATATAAAGTAATGTATGAATTTGCAATAAACTGCATCATACTCTCACGGTCCTCTTTCAAGACCAACTTGATGAAAGTTTTTGTCAACTCACAAGGCTTATCGCCTGAGGCCGTTAACAATAATTTCTCTTTGGTTTCTTTCAAGAGCATAGGATTATCTATGGTAAACCTAAATTCCGGAACTTTTATAAAACTATCAGCTAAGGCCTGCATTTCTTGGTAAACCTTGTCTTCTAGTTTTGCCTCATTGCTTGCTTTAAGCAAAGCACGAGCGTATCTTACCGATATTAATCCTAAATCCATAATTATTTATTTTTTATTCGAAGAAGAAACTTCATCCAGCATACGGTCAATCATATCCATCTGCGCCTTACTGTTCCCGAGTTTCTCCCGTAAGATTTTCTCGGCAATCTCGACGCTAAGCGTAGCTACTTGTTTACGAATATCACTGATGGCTGCCCTTTTTTGGTTTTCAATCTCAATTTTTGCCTCAGAAAGCAGCCTATTGCCTTCTTCGCGAGCTTTGTCTTGAGCCTTTTCCACGATAGCATCTCGCGTCATGGCAGCTTCTTTTAATAAGAGAGCCTGCTTTTCACGAGCTTCTTGCAAGATGGCTTCGCTTTCGGCTTTGATGTTGGCAAGTTTTTCGTTGGCCTCATGAGCCTTGCGCAGACTTTCGTCTATGTAGGCCTTGCGGTTGTTGACCATCTTGACAATAACGGGGAAACCGAATTTCCACAAAATGCCAAGGACAACGAGGAAAACAATCGCCATCCAAAAAAGCAAACCAAAATCAGGGGTTATTAATGACATAAGCTGTTAAGATTTCTATTACTGAATCTCCCTATTAAACGAAAAGTGCAAGCAAAGCGACAACGACTGCAAAGAAAGCGACACCTTCGACAAGTGCGGCTGCGATAATCATTGAAGAACGCAGATCGCCCATTTTCTCCGGTTGGCGTGCCATCGCATCCATTGCTTGTCCACCAATTTTGCCAATACCGATACCTGCACCTATTGCGGCTAAACCGCCACCTATTGCGGCACCTAATTTTGCAATCTCTGCTGCTAATAATAATGAAACCATAGTCGTAATTTTTTTAATTGTTATTTTATTATTAATTCCTTAAATTTCTAATTTTTGGCATGTCCATGTATATGGGCAAGCGAGATGAATACGGCACTGAGCATGGTAAACACCAATGCTTGGATGAAGCAAACAAGAACTTCAAGAAGCATCATAAAAATACTCATTCCGACACTTACAACGGTCATCAACGACCCAGCATAAGTGTTAATGGCGAACATTATGAATATGATGCATGCCAATGAAATGAGTATTGCATGCCCGGCCATCATGTTGGCGAAGAGACGGATCATCAATGCCAGCGGCTTCGTAAAGATACTAAAGAACTCTATAAACGGCATTAATGGCACAGGAACTTTCAACCATGTCGGTACTTCAGGCCAAAATATATCTTTCCAATACGCTTTTGTCCCTGTGAAGTTCGTTATCAGGAATGTACACAATGCCAAGAAGAAAGTAATAGTTATATTACCCGTAAGATTACCTCCTCCAGGTGGGAATGGTACAACACCCATGACGTTGGCAACGAAGATAAAGAAAAAGCAAGTTAACAAATACGGAGCGTATTTATCTGCCTCCTTACCTAAAGAAGCCTTAACTACATCATCATAAATGTACATTATGAACATGTGCATGAAGCCCGTAAAGCCTTTGGGCGCGGGATCTTCCGGCTTATGCTTCTTACACCAGTTTGCAGGAATGAGAATACACAACAAGAGCAAAATTGCGTCTATAAACAAGACGACAACTGTCTTTGTAATGGAAATATCGAAAGGACGCACTTCTACCCCATTGACATTTTCACATATCTTATTCTCATTAGCCTCACTACCGGATATATATAATCCGTAAGGTCCCGGACGATTGCCTTGCGCATCTTTTTTTTCGGCGAACTCATCGCTGCAAAACACATGCCACCCCGTAGAACTCTTCACTATAATTGGTAAATAGATTGTTACGTGGTGTCCGTTTATCGTAGTAATATGCCAATCATATGAATCTTGGATATGTCCGAACAGGATTTCCTGCAAGTCAATACCTTTCTTTTCTTCCGCTTGGCTTACAGCATGAACGGGAGTAACGAAAGCAATAACCAGTACAATAAAAAGCAATTGTCTGATATGTTTCATTTTTCAATCTTTAGATTATTATTTTTTTCAATGCGAGCAAAAAACACACTGTCGAACACGAGCATCACTAAGTAAAATGCGAAGAACACGAAAATGAAATTCCGTATAAGTTCTTTATCACTTCGGTTTATCACGCAAAATACGATAACGACCAACGCCGCAGTAATCAATCGTAATGCCGAAGCCGCAAGATAGAATTTCGCCATAGTACCAGGAGCGGACTTTGCAATCCGTTTCCATAACGAGCCATAAGCTAAATTCACGATTATGGAATATAAAGCACTGACAGCCAACGCGCTCACCAACGATATGTCAAGCCAGTTTACCGATATTGCTATGATTACGGCAAAAGTCAACGCTGAAGTAAGCCAAATGCCATATTTACAATACCGTCTACTTGTATTGTCTATCAAATTTATATCCATAATAATCTTAGTTCAACTCAACACAAAGGTTTACCACATTCTTCTGAACCTCAACAAAGCCCCCTGTAATCATAAGGCTTTTCCGTCCGTCGTCCGTGGAATATTCAACAACTCCCGGTTGCAAGGAGGAGATTATCGGCGCATGGTCGTTTAATATTTCAAAACTTCCCTTCGTACCTGGAACAAGCACGCTCATTACTGCGCCGTCAAACTCGACTTTTTCCGGAGATATGATTTTCAGCTTCAATCCCATGTCGCATGAATTTATCAATTACTGCCTTTTGCCGTCTCAAGAAGTTTCTTGCCTTTGGCTATTGCATCTTCAATTGTTCCGACATTCAAGAACGCTTGTTCCGGTAAGTCGTCAACCTCACCGTCAAGTATTGCATTAAAGCCCTTTATCGTCTCTTCAATCGGCACCATCACACCAGGAAGACCGGTAAACTGTTCGGCAACAGTGAACGGCTGCGACAAGAAGCGCTGCACACGTCGTGCCCTGTTAACCGTAAGTTTGTCTTCGTCTGAAAGCTCGTCCATTCCAAGAATGGCGATAATGTCTTGCAACTCCTTATAATGCTGTAAGATCTCTTTCACTCTTTGTGCGCATTCGTAATGCTCCTTACCTACGATCAGCGGATCAAGAATACGGGACGTACTTCCGAGCGGATCTACGGCAGGATATATTCCCAGTTCGGCAATTTTACGGCTTAGCTCCGTTGTTGCGTCAAGATGGGTAAACGTTGTTGCAGGAGCAGGGTCGGTCAAGTCATCGGCAGGGACGTAAACGGCCTGTACAGAAGTAATACTTCCGTTCTTCGTTGACGTAATACGTTCCTGCATCGTTCCCATTTCGCTTGCAAGCGTCGGTTGATAACCTACGGCCGACGGCATACGTCCTAACAATGCAGAAACCTCCGAACCAGCCTGGGTGAAGCGGAATATATTGTCTATAAAGAACATTATATCAGTTGCCTCGCCATCTTTTCCGCCATGATCACGGAACTCCTCTGCCACGGTAAGTCCCGACAATGCGACCGACGCACGTGCACCCGGCGGCTCGTTCATTTGTCCGTAGACAAGCGTGGCCTGAGACTTCTTCAGTTCCTCTGGATCAACTAAAGACAAATCCCATTTGCCTTCTTCCATAGCCTTCCTGAACTTTTCGCCGTAACGTATTACTCCTGATTCAAGCATGTCCCTGATCAGGTCATTACCTTCACGAGTACGCTCACCTACTCCGGCAAAAACGGAATAACCGTTATGTCCCTTAGCTATATTGTTGATAAGTTCCATGATAAGCACGGTCTTTCCAACTCCGGCACCACCGAACAGACCGATCTTTCCACCTTTCATATAAGGTTCCAGCAGGTCGATCACTTTTATGCCCGTGGCGAGCATTTCCTTATGGGTAGACAGCTCGTCGAATTTCGGGGCTTCGCGGTGGATAGGATATGCTCCTTTCATATCCAACGGTTTCATACCGTCTATCGGCTGGCCTATGACGTTCATCATACGTCCCTTAATCTGCTCACCGGCCGGCATTAGAATAGGATGCCCCGTAGAGACGACCTCCAAACCGCGCTGCAATCCGTCCGTATTGTCCATAGCCACGCATCTTACCGTATCCTCACCGATATGCTGTTGCACCTCAATGATCAGGTCGCGGCCGTCAGGACGCTTTATTGAAAGGGCATCGTAAATTTTAGGCAACACTTTCTCAGGGTCAACGCCTTTTGTATCAAAATAGACGTCTATCACTGGACCAATAATCTGGGAAATATGTCCTTTAATTTGTTCCATAAATAAT
Source organism: uncultured Prevotella sp. (assembly GCA_944319945.1). GTDB lineage: Bacteria > Bacteroidota > Bacteroidia > Bacteroidales > Bacteroidaceae > Prevotella. The sequence goes on along the minus strand of CALUFN010000085.1, from coordinate 25,167 downwards.
TACTTTTTAAGCATGTCTTTTTCAAAACGCAAAATTAATAAATAGTTTTGCTCCGACAAAATTTAATTGATAAACTTTTTTGCCGTAAACTTTTATTTGCATTACCCGAAAGACATTTTAACAACTTCTATCTTTTACACAATTATTGTTTTTATATGCTCAACTCGTCCAACACGGTTATAAGTTTCTTGTCAAACGGTTTATCGGAACGTATAGCTTCGCTCAGCGGCACGTAAACAACCTCATTGTTGCGCACTCCCACCATTACGTTCCTTTGCCCCTGAAGAATCGCGTCTACCGCTCCTACGCCGGTGCGGCTTGCAAGGATTCGGTCGTGAGCCGATGGCCTTCCTCCACGCTGCAAGTGGCCAAGTATTGACACTCTCACGTCATAATCCGGAAATTCGTTGCGTACACGATCTGCATAATACAAAGCTCCGCATTTGGGGCTTTCTGAAACTATTACGATGCAACTCTTCTTACTTTTTCTTATTCCACGCTCCATGAAACGTGCGAGCTGGTCCACATCCGTTGAATCTTCAGGTATGATGGCAGCCTCGGCACCTGATGCGATGGCGCTGTTCTGCGCCAAGAATCCGGCGTCACGTCCCATTACTTCAACAAAGAATATGCGTTCGTGGCTTTGGGCCGTATCACGAATACGGTCAACACATTCAACAATCGTGTTTAAGGTCGTGTCATAGCCGATCGTAGAATCCGTGCCGTACAAGTCGTTGTCAATGGTTCCGGGCAGACCTATGCAGCAAACGTCATACTCTTGCGCAAAAAGCATAGCTCCGGTCAACGAGCCGTTACCGCCGATTACGACCAATGCGTCAATTTCGTTTGCCATCATGTTGTCGTAAGCCTTCTTGCGGCCTTCAGGAGTCTTAAACTCATTACTGCGGGCCGTCTTCAGAATCGTACCGCCGGATAAAATTATACCGCTCACGTTTTCTGTAGTGAAATCAGCTATCTCATTATTTATCAAGCCGTCATAACCGCGGTAAATGCCCTTGATGTTGAAGCCCTTGCAAATGCCGGCCCTTGTCACCGCACGTATGGCTGCGTTCATTCCGGGGGCGTCACCTCCGGAAGTCAGAATTCCGATTGTCTTAATTCTACCCATAACTTATAATGTTTTTAAATTTAAAATCAATTAAGCACCCACATGACGGCCAATCCAACCAGTCCGCCGATCAATGCCACGAAGCCTACATTCTTAAAATACCACCCTACATGGATGCGTTCCATTTTCATCAAGGCGAGTCCGCTCACCGATCCTAAGGGCAAGATGTTCCCTCCCATTGCGGAGCAGAAGGCTATGATTTTCCAGTATATGCCGTTTTGCATGAACGACGACATATATGCAGCATCAGCATGTTGGAGCATTGCCTCAACGCCTATGACGGGATATATCGAGACAAAGCTCATGCAGGTGGCAAAGGAGTCGAGCACACAACTCACGCCGACCGTGATCACACCCATAAGCCAGACATTGTGTATGTTGGCGTCACAAAACCTTGCAATGTGCGAGATGATGCCCGTTTCATGCACCGCTCCTATGGCCAGCATTATTCCCATGACGAAAAGCATCAGCTGGATTACGCCGTATTGCAGTGCCCTGGGAACAGGGCGTTGTATCATTTGGTCGGCATTCATCAGCTTGTGGTTGAAGATCTCATTGACTATCCATAAGACCGAAAGCACGCACAACGCACCAAGAAACGGGCTGAGCTTCGTTATATTATGGAATGTCGGGATGAACCACAGCCCTCCTATGCCCAATATCAGCATGACTACCCTTTGCCATTTGTTAAGGTTTGTGTCGTCACCCCGATAAGGCATAGTGGAGCACTGCAGGTCTATATGGTCGGGCAGGCTCCGCCCCAGCCAATAGGTAGGCAGGCCCCATGCGATAAGGCACGGCAACGCCAACGACGCGGAGAAATTTGTTGCTGTAACGGCTCCGGTGCTCCACAACACGAGACCGTTAGGGTCGCCGATTACGGTCAGCGCGCCCCCGCAGTTGGCCGCCAGCACTATGGCGCATCCGTATATCATGCGCTGCCTTCGGTTAGGCAGCAACTTATGCATGATGACAAGCATCATCGTCGTAGTAGTAAGGTTGTCGAGATTGGCTGAAATGACAAAAGTGATTATCGACATTATCCACAGCAGCTTCTTGCTGTTACGCGTTTTGAGCAATTCCTGCAGGAAGTCGAAGCAGCCATTATTGTTCAATATCTCGACAATCGTCATCGTGGCAAGCAGGAACAGCACTATTTCTGCGCTCTTGCCTACGTATTTTATAAAAATGTCTTGGGCAATATATTGCTTGACTAAGGAACTTGTCGACTCCGCGCCTGACAGGAAATCAGAATACCCTTCGGCATGCTGTGACATCACGAAGTCTGTGCCGTAGCAAATGTAGAGCACCCATCCGGCCGTACCTACGAACATGGCAATGGCTGCCCGGTTTACGTTTGTAACGTATCCCGTAGCGATCAGGACGTAGCCTATCAGTAAAATTGCAACAATTACGAGTGCCATGTTTTTTTCATAATTCAGCTACAAAATTACGAAATAATCTTAGAACTTTGATAAATACGATAGGAAAAAATTTATGTTTAACGAGATTTTAACCTAAAATGATGATTTTGTAATTATTCCCGTCCATTATCGAAAAAGCGGTAAGACGCAACGGCGTGCACTATATAGAAAGAGGTGGGATTGTGTGGAAAAACAGTTAACGGAAGTTAGGCACAAACGTCTAACCTCCGTTAACTCAGACAGCATAATTATTTTAAAACGTTATCTTCAGCCGCAAAGAACTACAGCTCTACGTCCTTGTACAGGTAACGCTTTATGCTCTTCTTAGGCGTTTTCTCAAATTCCTCGTCTTGTATCTTGAAAGAAGACACCTTGCTGTATGAAGGAATTATTTGGTTAAGCTCTATAAGATTCTGTTCCATAACCTGTTGCAGGTCTTCCTTCGAGAATCCCAAAGCCTTCGCTTCGTCATAGTCCGGATAAATCAAGGCTACCAATTTTTCGCCTTTTTGTATTATCAGGCTTTCCACTACGAGCGTCATGCTGTTCAGCTTGTCTTCTATCTCTTCGGGATAAATGTTTTGTCCGTTTGCCCCCAGCAGCATATTCTTGCTTCTTCCTTTTATATATACATAGCCGTTCTCGTCCATGAGAGCGAGGTCTCCGGAATGGTACCACCCCTCCTTGTCGAGGGCGAGGCTCGTAGCCTCATCGTTCTTATAATATCCCAACATGGTGTTGGTGCCTCTTGCGAGCAACTCTCCGGGCACGTTGCGCGGGTCGGTGCTGTCTATCTTAACTTCCATGTGTATCACGGCCTTGCCGCATGACGTTGGCACAAACTCCGTCCAGTCAGTGTACGTAATGATGGGAGCGCATTCGGTCGCTCCGTATCCCACGGTTACGGGGAAGTCTATGCTCTTCAGGAACGCTTCCACTTCCTTATTGAACGGTGCTCCGCCTACGACAATCTCATAAAGGTTACCGCCGAACGCCTCGAACACCTCTTCGCAGATACGTTGTTTCACCTTCTTGCTGATGACGGGCATGTTCATCAGCAGGCGCATCTTGTGGGTCTGTATCTTCGGGAACACTTTCTTTCTTATTATCTTTTCCACGACAAGCGGAACGGCTATTATTATGGCCGGCTTTATGTCGGTGAAGGCCTGCGCTATCATTGCGGGACTCGGCAGGCGGGTCAGGAAGAAGATGTGGCAGCCGTGGCAAAACTGGAATAGGAACTCGAACGACATGCCGTACATGTGGGCCATAGGCAGGATGCTTACCGTATTAGACCCTTTCGCCACATGCGGCCCCAGCATCTTAAGCGTAAAATCAAGATTGCCCCACAACGCACGGTAAGGCAGCATCACGCCCTTAGAGAATCCCGTCGTTCCGCTCGTATAGTTGATTAGGGCCAATTCCTCCGGGCTTGCCTCATTATAATAATGTATATGATTTGAGCGGAAGGCCTTCGGATATTTCTTACCGAACAGTTCGTTCAAGTGTTCCCGCGCATACGTCAGCTTGTCTGTACGCGACACCAGCAACGAATAATCAGGTATGTATATCACGCCCTCGATATTCGGCATCTTGGTCGCGTCTATGGTCTTGGCCACCACGTCGCCGACGAACAACAGCTTTGACTCGCTATGGTTTACGACATTGTACACCTGCTCGGGAGTAAACTCGTGCTGCACCGGCACGGCAACGGCCCCATACGTAAGCGTAGCTAAAAGAGCCACCGCCCAGTTGGCGCTGTTACGACCGCAGATCGCAATCTTGTCGCCCTTCTCAACGCCGCTGTTCTCAAACATGATGTGCAGCTTCTCGATTTTTCTTGCCACATCCTTATATTGTAGCGTTACGCCCTTATAATCTGTCAAAGCATCGAGATCCCAGTTCTCGATGACACTTTTCTCGATGTACGAGTTGAAACTTGGTATTGATTCCATTGCACAAAATTGAAAAATTTGTGCAAAGGTAGGCTATTTTATGCACATATCAAAATTATTTGTGCAATTTTTTATATTCACAATACTGGACTGTTATTAAAGTACTGATTAAATATGTCAACGTTACATCTTTAGAATATTAAAATGACATTTTGCGCAAATATCCGAACATTCCATTTCATTCTGACTTTAGACTACGCTCTCATACGCGTTTATTTAAAATAAATGCGCATCCGGATGCGAAAAACAGCCAAAATCGGCCTTACCATTTAAACATCTGATTATTAACGCATTACACGACTTTAAAGAGCTTTTATCAGACTTATGGAAAAGATCCGCCATGTAAAAGGTCACATATTAGACAATGAAAGGTATGCTTTTGCATGGCGATATGCCGCAAATGAGACGGTAAAAAGCCGCAGAAATTACCGGAAATCATATAAAATGCTTGTTTAAGACCCGATTTTACGCATACTAAACACTAAACGAAACGCCTTTTGCCTCATAAAACACCACTAACAAAAGCTGTTTGCCTTTCCGCCCACGCGCTTTCTTATCTAACAAAATGCAATGCCAATAGCGTAAACGCTTGCAAAACAACAAATGGAGATTTGCCGTCATACAGACTATTGCCCGACAACACTTACGCGCATATCGAACTTAATTCCGGTCGACTCCATGCGGCTTCCTGTATTTGACAAGCTTTTCCATCCGTCATAAAACGCATATCCAAATCAAGCAAAAATCACGCAGCCAAGCCACACGATTTAGAAAAATACTTGTATATTTGCATCGTGAAAGCCCTTGAATTGACTATATTGTCGCTGGCAATGATAATCCTGTCGCCTGCTGTCAGGATTTCTGCAAAAACGGAATCAGACTCATTGATTCTGCAAAGGGTACTGACGTACAGAGAGAACATGCCGGATTCGGCCGACACTCTACGGACCAACGTATATCTTAGATATTACTTTAAGACCGAGAAACGCAACTTCATGCTTATGGCTATACCGTCGATGTTCGCCATTTCGCGCGGCCGCCGTGAATACGCCGGCGAGACTTACAGCAACATCAAGATAAAAGACAACGTAATAACCGAATCTGTAAGGCAGCTCAACACTGGCACGATACCGCATCACCGTTACGCCATGACCACGGCCTTGAGGTATTTGTCGCCTAACGTCTATAACGTAACCATGTTTGGCAACCAGGTACTTTCTCCCTTCAACAAATACAACGTAAAGCTTTACCGATATGACATAACCTTGCTTACAGACAACAGGGCCGAGATAGTATTCCGACCGAAACGCCACAACACACAGCTCATAAGCGGTTCGGCCGTGGTCGCTAAGGATAGCGGCAGGATAATAAGGATGAAGTTTAACGGCGAATACGACATGGTGAACTTCAATGTAGACGTCACTATGGACAAGGACGGGATACGTTCCATGCTGCCGAAGATATGCGACATCGACGTAAAATTCCATTTCATCGGCAATAAGATAAAAGCGTCTTACCATTCGGTTTACGACAATCCCATATTCCTGCCCGATTCCATCGTCAATTCGCACGACCGCGAATTGATGGCCGAAGTCAGGCCGGCACCGTTGCCCGAGACCTTCGAGTACCTTTACCAAAAGGACGATTCAGCAAGAAGCGTCACTGATACCGTTAAGATAAAGAAGGAGGAAAAGAAATGGAAAAAGCTGTTGTGGAACTCGTTTGGCGACTACGTTATCAACCGCACGACAGGAAATTTCGGCATTAACGACCAGGGAGCGTTCAGGATTTCACCTATATTAAACCCTCTCTACCTAAGTTACAGCGGCCGACGCGGCATTACGTACAAACTCAGGATGAACGGCAGCTACAGGTTTACGATGAACACGGACCTGTCACTTGAAATCAATGCAGGCTATTCGTTTAAACAACATCAGTTTTATTTTAACGCTCCCATGAGATTCTATTACAACCGCAGAAGAAACGGTTTCATCGGTATCGAGGTGGGTAACGGCAACAGGATAACCAATTCGAGCATAGTAGAGCAAGTGAAAAACGAATCGCTCGATTCAATAAAATGGGACCAAATGGACCTTGACTATTTCAAGGATTCATACGTAAAGTTCGTTACCAACTATGACATTTCAGATAAATGGAGCATACAGCCGGGGTTCATATATCACAGACGCTCTGCAGTTAATAAGGCCGGTTTCGAGATTGCAGGCCGCCCGGTAGAGTATTACTCGTTGGCACCGTCGCTACAACTGCAGTTCCGTCCGTCAGGCTGGAACGGCCCAATTATTACCGCCGACTATGAACGCGGCATACGCATAGGCAAAGCCGACATGGACTACGAACGTTTCGAGTTTGACTTCTCGTGGAAAAGGCAATTCTATAGGCTTAGGAGCCTCTCAATGAGATTCGGCAACGGGTTCTACACTTCCAAGAGCCATAACTCGTATTTCCTTGATTACGTTAACTTTAAGGAAGAGAACATACCCGGAGGATGGGATGACGACTGGACGGGGGAGTTCCAATTGTTGAACAGCAACTGGTACAATGCATCCGAATATTACGTAAGGGGGAACGTCACTTACGAGTCTCCCTTGATGATATTGTCGCGCATTCCGTATATCGGAAGGTTGATGGAGACGGAACGTATTTACATGAACGTTCTCTTTGTCGAGCACCTTCATCCGTATGTCGAGTACGGATACGGCTTCACAAACCGTTTCTTTTCCATGGGCATATTCATGGCTACGCGCAACCAGACGTTTGACGGTTTCGGATGCAGGTTCGGCATCGAGCTGTTCAGGGACTGGTAACACACGATGATACAACACTGTTAAAAACAATTATTATGAAACCATTAACCGTATATAAGGCCAGCGCAGGCAGTGGGAAAACGTTCACCCTTGCCGTTGAATACATTAAGTTGTTAATTAACGACCCGCAATGTTTTAAGCACATTCTTGCCGTAACGTTTACCAATAAGGCTACGGAAGAAATGAAACTGCGCATACTAAGCCAGCTTTATGGCATCTGGGGAATGCTGCCCGAATCAGACGTCTACATGAAAAACGTATGCGGCAGTCTTGGCATAAACGAGAAACAAGCAAGCCGGCAGGCCGGCATGGCCCTAAGTTGCATGGTGCACGGATACCATTACTTCAGGGTTGAGACCATAGACTCGTTCTTCCAGTCCATATTACGGAACCTCGCACGCGAGCTTGACCTTACCGCCAACCTGAAAATAGGCCTGAACGACAAACAAGTAGAGGAACAAGCCGTAGACCAACTGATTGAGTCCTTAAACTCCACAAGCATAATCCTGCAATGGTTGATAAGCTATATTTTCTCAAATATAGATGAAAGTAAGAGCTGGAACGTTATCGGACAAATAAAGGAATTCGGGCAAACCATATTCAAGGATTTCTATAAGACAGTAAGCAGCGACCTTAACGCGACCGTTTCGCAACAAGACTTTTTCAATGATTACGTAAAAAGACTGAAGTCAATCAAAAGCGATGCAAAGAGGCGCATGCGTGATTATGCTGACGAGTTTGAGAGAGAAACGGCCAATGCCGGCCTTACGCCGCTATCTTATAATAAAAAGAAGAGTGGCATATCAAGCTATTTCAACAAGCTAAAAAGCGACAATTTCAGCGACGCGAAGTGCAAAAACACAGTCCTCGACGCCTGCCTTAGGGATGCTGAGAACTGGTCGGCGAAATCAAGCCGGGATAGGGATATCATAATATCTCTTGTAAACAGCAAACTTATGGCCTTGCTCGTAAAAGCCGAAGAAGACCGGCCCAAGCAATGGGAGCTGTACGCTACGGCTGACTGCACGCTGAGACATCTCGACAAACTAAGGCTGCTAAACAGCATAGAAAGCAAGGTGAGGGAACTTAACGGCGACGCAAACCGCTTTTTATTAAGCGACACGCAACACTTATTGCACACCCTAATAAGGGATAATGACACTCCGTTCATATTTGAAAAGGCCGGTTGCCAGCTTGAACATATAATGATAGACGAGTTTCAAGACACAAGCACCGTGCAGTGGCAAAACTTCAAGGTGTTGCTAAAAGAATGCATGAGCCGTAGCAATGCCGGCTCAGACGTCGTAAACAACTTGATTGTAGGCGACGTCAAGCAAAGCATATATCGCTGGCGTGCTGCCGATTGGAGATTGCTGAACAACATCGAGAAGCAATTCAGCCTGCCTGAACAAAACATCGGGATTATGACATTGCAGACCAATTACCGTTCGGAACGCAACATAATCAACTTCAACAATAGCTTCTTCAAGATAGCTTCAAGGATTGAATACGAGGATGAACGTAATATAAACAATGAGAATGTTGCCGCCGAACTACTTACGGCATACGCCGACGTAAGCCAGACTATACTAAAAGACAAGCGCGAACAAGGTCTTATAAGAATTAAGTTATTGCCTGACGCACAATATGATGAGGCGATGTTGGACAACGTAAACACGACAATACGGCAGCTCATTGCCGCAGGCGCGTCACAAAACGACATTGCAATATTGCCAAGATACAACCAGTACATACCAATAATTGCCGACTACCTGATGGAGAATAATCCGGGACTTAAGATCGTAAGCGACGAAGCGTTCAGGCTGGACGCCTCATTGGCTGTTAACACGATAATACAGGCTTTGCGCCTTTTGCTTAATCCCGAGGACGGTTTAGCAAAGACGAACCTTGTGATAGCGTATCAGAAAAAGATATTAGAGGCCGACCTCGGGATAAGCGAAATGCTTGTTAACGCAAAAGGGAGTATCGAAGAATTATTACCGCAAGACTTTATTGAGAACGTCGGCACGTTGGCATCGCGCCCGCTGATCGACATAATAGAACACATATACAAGGCTTTCCACCTTGAAAGACTTGAGAGCCAAAGTGCCTATATCTGCGCATTTTACGACCAAGTAAGCGAATTTACGAGCAACAACTCAGGCAACATTAAGAAATTCCTCGAAGCCTGGAATGATGACATCTGCCGTAAGACAATACAAAGTGACGAGACTGACGGAATAAGGATTATCAGCATACACAAGAGCAAAGGCTTGGAATACGACAATGTCATCATTCCGTATTGCGACTGGGCGTTGGAAAGCCGTCATGCTACGTTATGGTGCAAGCCCGGCAAAGAGCCGTTCAACAGTCTGCCGATAGTGTCTTTAGACTACAATAAGAATTTGCTGGAGACAATATATTCCGACGATTATAAGAACGAACACATACAAAACCGCGTAGACAATCTCAACCTGCTGTATGTCGCTTTCACGCGTGCAAGTAAGAATCTGTTTGTATTCGGGCGCAAGAAGGTTGCTAAAGATGGATTAGGATGCCGCTCGAAACTTATCGTGAAATGCCTGCCGGAGTTAAACAAGGCACTTGCCGGATCGAAATTAGCCGAAAACCATGACGATGACGACCTGCCGTCGACCTTTGAATACGGTCGGCTTGCCGTCGCAGCACCTCGCGGTAAGAGTCAGGCCGTCACCAATAACGTATTCCTGCGCCCTGCCATACGGCAGAAGATAAACATTGAGACATCCCAACTTGCCGTAGAGTTCAAGCAAAGCAACAAAAGCCGTGATTTCATCGCAAACGACGATCGTGAGGATGTTCGTGACAGATATATCAAGGCCGGAAACATCCTGCACAAGATTTTTTCAATGATACACACTGCCGCTGATATCGACAACGCATTAAGACAACTTGAGTTTGAAGGCATATTATACGACGAGGACATTACCGTAGACAAGATGAAGGCCATGTTGTCTGAGAGGCTTTCAGACGAGAAGGTTGCCGATTGGTTTTCTCCGCGCTGGCGGGTATTCAATGAATGCAGCATTATTTCATACGACGAAAAAACGGGAAAGGTGACGGGACGCAGGCCTGACAGAGTGATAACAGACGGAGAAACGACCACGGTCATCGACTTTAAATTCGGCAGTCAGCGTCAAGAATACTTGGACCAGATGCGTCAATATATGGATCTGCTCGACGGAATGGGCATGAAAAACGTAAGCGGATACATCTGGTTTGTTTATACAAATAAGATTATAAAGGTGGGAAAAGACAATCAGTAACATTCTGCCTTGCTTTTATTATAAAATAAAAGGCTGTCTTTTAAAGCGCAAAAGGTTACCTTTCGTCGTCTGAAAGGTAACCTTTTACATTGTGATTTGCGGCTTATTGTAAACGTTATGACGCTCGGCCGATGTCGCAACGTCAGAATCTCGTCATGAACTCGACAACGAGCTTGTCGCGCTCCGAAGGCTTGGCGATGGCCCCGTCACGGTAAAAATACTTTTCGTAGTTGAGCCGTATGTCGGCAACGAACGGCAAAGAGAGGCTGAACGTAAGGCCGCCCGTAATGCGTGAGCGCTGATAATCGTTGATGATAAGTCCGCCGTCGGTATTTTCCTCGCCGTCAAGGTAACGCTTTCCGTCGCTATGGTCGCTCATGTAATCATAACGTATGAGCGGCGATATCTTAGTAAAAAAACTTTTGCGCAACGGTATGTCGTAGCTGACAAAAGCGTCTAAGGCATGTACGGCCTTGAAGGCCCCGTCGGCATAATGCTTATACAGATACTCAGTCTCTACGTGCCAGCCGTGGGCATGGTAATACGCACCGGCATCATACATCATCACCGATACGTCGTCAGGCTTTATCTTCTGCGTGCTCAGCGTAAGGTTGAATCCGCGAGGAAAGAAAAACTGGGCCTTAGCCGAGAAGTTGATGTTATTGGTCCAAAAGTCTTTTTGGTTGGTAAGTCCGGACCCGTTGAACATTCCGGCCTCAAGTTTTATCGGAAATCCTACATTAAACGAATATCCCAAAGACGCGCCGACGTCGCGCACGTTGCCTACTTGTTTGGCAATGAACGAACGGTTGGCAAAGTACTGTAAGTGAGGAGAGCGATGGGCATCGATGGTGAACGGGGCTCGCATCTGCCCGATAGTGAAGTCGAGGCCGCGCACGGGCTTCAGCCGTGCATAAGTGTCAAGCATTTTTATCTGTCCTTCGTCAGACAGGTCGATCTCCACTTTGTACGACACTACCTTAGTCAGGTCGCCGTCAAGACTTACACGTGCGTTACGCACTTGGAAGCGTCCCTCCCCTTCTTCGGTCTGATATTCATACTTTCCGCGTATCGTTCCGTGCACCTTCGGTTTTAGGTCGACCTTATCCTCATCCTCCTCCGCCATTGCTGGAATGACCATGCAAAACACCAACGACGCTATAAAGAAAAACTTCTTAATCATACAGTTTCAGTTAATTTTCTGCAAAAGTAAGCATTATGTATTACAAAATCATTACAATACGAATAATGAAAAATTAATAATTCAAAACGCATTAGCAGCCGAAAGCAACTGAAATACGGAATTAATCACTACCTTTGCCGGCAAATGGGGCAGTATTATGCCACTTTATGACATGCTTATTACATGCCTGCCCTCATAGCTTTCACGTAAAAACAAACAACTAAGAATGATACTGCAAACTGAAATCCAATTACGCCCACGCCCAAGAGGTTTTCATCTTATCACCGACGAAATAATCAGGCAGTTGCCCGAATTGCCCCCAAGCGGCATGCTCAACCTATTCGTTAAGCACACGAGTTGCGGCCTGTGCATAAACGAAAACGCCGATCCCGACGTGCGCCACGACTTAGGCAACATATTCGACCGCCTCGTACCTGAAAACCAAGCCTATTATACACATACCCTTGAAGGCAGCGACGACATGCCGAGCCATGCCAAATCGGTAATGTCGGGCGTAAGCCTCAATATCCCCATAACCGACGGACGGCTGAATCTTGGCATTTGGCAGGGCGTTTACCTATGCGAATACCGCAACCGTGGAGGATCTCGCCGAATAGTGGCCACCATAATAAGTTGAATGAAAAGAGCCTAACGGCACGTATTAAAAAATACCGATGCGGCTGATACGTGCCATTAGGCTATTGCCTCACAAGATATTTAAAACGGGAACAGCAAAGGCAAGACGAACACCATCACCATGCCAATTGCTATTTGCAACGGCAATCCGACCTTGACATAATCCATAAACGAATAACGGCCGGCCTGCATTACAAGCGCATTAGGAGGCGTAGCGAACGGGGAGGCGAAGCACATGCTCGCGCCAAGCGTCACCGCAAACAGGAACGGATAAGGGCTAAGGCCTATCTCCACAGCCGACGACAAGGCAATCGGAGCCATAAGCACGGCCGTCGCCGTATTGCTGATAAACATCGTAAGCAACGATGTGGTAAAATAAATTCCGGCAAGAAGGGTGAACGGCCCATAAGCACCCAGACCGCTAACAAGCGACCCTGAAATAGCCGCCGACGCTCCGGTCTTCTCTAACGCCACCGACATAGGCAACATAGCTGCTATAAGTACGACGCTTTCCCAGTTAATGGTCTTATACGCCGCCTCGACATTACGGAAGCATCCGGTAAGCACCATTAGCACGGCTGCTATCATTACGGCCGTAACCGGTGCTATTGGAATGAAGTCAAATACCATCATTGCTATCATCAGCAACATTATGCAAGCCGCCAACGGAGCCTTGTAGTCAAGAGTCACCTTTGCTGCCTCTTCAAGCGGCTGCCCCAAAACCACCCAATGCTCCTCTTCGTTTCCGAGCCGGCTGATGTTTGTCCATGTGCCCTGGACAAGGAGTACGTCGCCTCCATGAAGACGGACATCGGCCAAATTATCCATTATATATTCTCCCTTACGCCGTATGCCGACAATGTTTATGTTGTATTTTGAGCGGAAGCCCACTTCCTTCAACAGCCTGTTGACAAGGCTCGACATAGGCAACAACACGATTTCGGCAATGCCTATGTCGTAAAAATCAAGACCTCCCTGCCCCTCCATGCCTCCATGACCGCTCTTTTCGGGCAATTCCAACAGGTAATCTTCTTCAAAACGCCGCGCCTGCGCCTTATCACCAGTCAAGTAAATTATATCGCCTTCCTGCAACACGGTTCTCGGTCCGGCCAGCATTTGGTTTACATTCTTAATAATACCTTTCTGCCTTGTGGTCTCCCTTCTTACCTCAAGCACGGATAGCGAGTAACGGTTGTGAATGTCAAGTTCTACGATAGTCTTGCCTTTTATCAACGAGTCCTTACCTACGACGCATATAGACAGATTGTCGGCAAGACGGTATTCGTCAACCAATTGCTCCAATGATTTAGCCCTAACCTTATCGGTCTTGTCGTCGTTCTTACGCTTTGCGAGTATGAACTTGCTTAACGGTAACAGCACCATTATACCTATTACGATGCTTATCAGGCCTACGGGAGTAAACGAAAAGAACGACAACGGCTCGTATCCGGCATCAGTCAGCACGTCTTGAATGACAAGGTTTGGCGGCGTTCCTATCAAAGTGAGCATGCCTCCCAAGCTGCTTGCAAACGCAAGGGGCATCAACAAGCGGCTCGAATTTATGTTGCTTTTAGCCGCAAGGCTGACTACTATCGGCAACATCAACGCCACAGTGCCCGTATTGCTGACGAACGCCCCTATGGCCGATGTCACTATCATCACAAGCAGGAACAAACGCAACTCGCTGTTGCCTGCCAACTTCATTATGCGTCCGCTTATCATCTTAGCCAAACCGGTCTGGAATATAGCACCGCCGACCACGAACAGCCCGACCATCATTATCACAACGGAATTAGAGAACCCCGACAATGCCTCCTCGGGAGTCAATACGCCGAATGCCATAAGCAAGATTAAGGCGCAAACGGCGACGACATCCGAGCGGATCTTGCCTATTGCGAAAAACAATGCGGACACCGCAAGAATAACTAATGTTAAAACCATAAAAGCCCGATTAATATATTCAAACTTTTACAAAAATACGAAATTCCACGCAAACCGACACATGCGCACAAACGTTTTTACTAACCTTTAACTAATAAATGCATTAAGATAATACTGCCGTTTTACATTTTTATCATTTTACCTGAAATCCGTTCGTCCTTAAATTCGTAATTTTGCACCACGTTAAAACATACCTGACATGAACATATTTACAACAATCATTGCAGAGAAACTCAACCTAAAGGCGGGAAACGTAGACAATACTTTGGAGTTGCTCGACTCCGGATGCACGATACCGTTCATCAGCCGTTACCGTAAAGAGCGCACAGGCGGGCTCAACGAGGTGCAGGTTACGATGATAAGCGAACTGAACAATCGCCTCAAGGAGACTGCAAAACGGAAGGAAACGATATTAAAGACGATAACCGACAAAGGCCTGCTGACGCCTGAACTCGAAAAGCGCATCGACGCTTGTTGGGACAATGCCGAACTTGAAGATATCTACCTGCCCTACAAACCCAAACGCAAAACAAGGGCGCAAACTGCAAAAGAGCGCGGACTTGAACCGCTATCAGTCATCATAATGATGCAAAACACACGTGATCCAGAGACCGAAGCAAAGAGATTCATAAAGGGAGATATAAAAAATACGGCCGAAGCCATCAAGGGCGCGCAGGACATAATAGCCGAGAACATAAGTGAGAACGAACGCTCACGGCAGGCGGTCCGCTCAATATTCAGACGGAAGGCGGTAATCAGTTCAAAAGTGGTGAAATCAAAGGCCGACACCGACGAGGCTGCAAAATACTCTGACTATTTCGACTTCTCCGAACCTTTACGCCAATGTTCCTCACACCGTCTGCTGGCAATGCGCCGAGGCGATGCCGAAGGAATATTAAGATTAAGCATATCGCCTGACGACGAGGAATGTACGGAAAGGCTGAAACAGCACTACGTGAAAGGCCACGGCAACTGTTCTGCGTTGGTCGCCGAGGCCGTAACCGACGCTTACAAACGCTTGATAAAGCCGTCTATTGAAACTGAGTTTGCGGCCGACAGCAAGGAAAAAGCCGATGAGGAAGCCATAAAAGTATTCGCTGAGAACTTACGGCAACTACTATTATCGGCCCCATTGGGACAAAAACGCGTCATGGGAGTTGACCCCGGATTCAGGACGGGATGCAAAGTTGTTTGCCTGGACAGGCAAGGCAACCTGCTGCACAACGAGGCAATATTCCCGTCTTTCTGCCGGCATACGGCAGCAGCGCAAGCCGGACAAGAGAACAGCGGCTTGCGCCCTGACGCAGACAAAGCGGCTGAAAGGATGCGCAAGATGACCGCTGAGTATCAAATAGAGGCCATAGCCGTAGGCAACGGAACGGCAAGCCGTGAAACGGTGGACTTCATAAAATCGCTTAACCTAAAACAGTCAACGGGCAAAAACGCAAAAGACACATCGGCCGACAGTGTCGATGTTGAGGTGTTCGTAGTGAGCGAAGACGGTGCTTCGGTATATTCGGCATCAAAAACCGCACGTGAAGAGTTTCCCGATAAGGACGTCACGGTGAGAGGGGCGGTAAGCATAGGCAGGCGGCTAATGGACCCATTGGCCGAACTGGTCAAGATCGACCCCAAGAGCATCGGCGTGGGACAATACCAACACGATGTGGATCAGGCAAAACTAAAGCACAGTCTTGACCTCACGGTGGAGAGTTGCGTCAATTCCGTAGGAGTGAACATCAACACGGCAAGCAGGCATCTACTGACCTACGTAAGCGGACTCGGCCCCACGCTCGCCCAAAACATAGTAAACTACCGCACTGAAAACGGAGCGTTCAAGAGCCGCGGGGAGTTGCTGAAAGTGCCGCGCCTGGGACCGGCGGCATACGAGCAATGCGCCGGTTTCCTGCGCATACCCGGAGCCGAGAATCCTTTAGACAACAGTGCGGTGCATCCTGAAAGCTACAAAATAGTAGAACGGATGGCTAAAGACTGCGGATGCTCCGTGGCCGAACTGATTAGCGACAAAGAGAAGCGAGACCGCATCGACCTTAAACGATACGTGAGCGACACAGTGGGCCTGCCTACTCTCAGCGACATCATGAAGGAATTGGAAAAACCGGGGCGCGACCCGCGCGGACAAGCTGAGGCTTTCGCGTTTGACGAAAACGTCCGTACAATAGACGACCTGCACGAGGGAATGACGCTGCCGGGCATTGTAACAAACATAACTAACTTCGGAGCGTTTGTCGACATCGGCGTGCATCACGACGGCCTCGTGCACATCTCGCAACTCGCCGACCGCTTCGTCAGCGACCCGACGCAGGTGGTAAGCCTGCACCAACACGTTACCGTGCGCATCGTAGAAGTTGACCGCAAACGCAACAGAATATCACTGTCAATGAAAAACGTATAACAGCCGACAAAGGCAAGACGTCGATAAAACGGTTTCAGTGAGTCATTACATAACACGTTGAAAACCAACAACATAAGAAAGCGCAACCACTAAGTATGCAAAAAGCGGCCTTTTAGGCCGCAAAAGACATCCTTTTATAACGCAATATGCCGCCTTTGTGAATGTCAAAGGCGGCATATTGCAAATATACATGAGGATAACTACAAATTATCTCGTAGCCCTGAAACTTTCCATATTGGCATAACGCCTTTTCATGAAGCGGCGGTAAATGTTACGGATCCATAACTTATGGGCAGACACGAATACCAACCCGACCAGCAGCAGAATGACATACGTAACGGTTTCGCCGCATAAGGCTTTCAACACCGATATGATGCAAACGGGGGCGAACATTGCCAGCATCTCCGCCACAAGTTGGAAATAGTTGTTCTCAATATTGCCCTTGCTGATGAATTTCGTGTTGAGCGGAATGGTCTGCCTATTGTAAACGGCCATCTGCATCAACAGGCAATAGACGGGGCCTGCCGTAAAAGACATCATCGAAAGCATCGAAAGCAACGTATATTTACCCGTAAACACCGTAGGCAACATAAGGAGAAACGGCAGCAAGAGCATCATACTGTAGAAATAATATTTAGCCCTTAACAGCTGCATGATGTTTTCCTTATGAATCATCAATCCGTCGATATAATTCCCCTCGGCACTCATAATCTTTATCATCATCAACGCACCGTAAAGCACGAAAGTGTAGACCACCCAAAAAGCCTTATACACATCATCGTCGTATAGATCCGTAAACGAGATGACGAGACTTAACACGACAACGAATATCGTGCCGAACAAGAACGACTTACGCATGTTCTTATTGCGCATAAGGCTCTTAACCTCAAGTTTAAGATATTCGCCCATATCTCCGTAACGGTCGAACAGGCGCAATTCCGATACGGTTTTCAGCTTCTTTTCCTCCGTTCCGGCACTTTCATTGTACGTAAAATGAAACTGCACCCTTTTATTCACCTCGACAAACGCCGCCAACAACAGCAATACGGCGAGATAATATAAAGGATGCCAGAACGCAAAGCCTCCGCCCAAAGCCGAATATAATGAAAACAGCTTGTCGAAATCCTGCAAATAAGCAGGCGAGAATATCACCGCATAGACGGCCACGGGCAAAGCCCACCACTTAAGGCTTTGGTTTATCAATGTACGCACCAGCATGTACCATTGGCTGTTGACGACTATGAGCAACTGGAACGCCACGACGACGGCAAGAGCCGCAAAGAAGCCCTCGCTGAAAAGAACGGTCATTATGGCGTAAGGCACAGTGACGGCCAACCATACGAAATTGTTTGGAGAAACCACGCTCGAAATGATGAACATCTCGACGCAAGTGTATCTCGGAATAGGCAACAGCATGTACGGCTTGACTAATTGCACGGGAGTCTGCTGGGCGAGGAACCTGAACAGGAAGTCGATGACGAGGAAAAAAGGCAACAGTCCGAACAAGATCTCATAAGAAGTGTACGACTCGGCCCCCAACGCGACCACGGCCAACATTATGGCTATGAAAACCAAGTACAACAAGACGAACGCACCGCCAAGATACATCAGCAGCTTGGCCGCCTTGTTCTGCTCATACGCCAAGCTGCGCCTCTCCGACAGCTTGATGTGCCGTCGCAATTCGCGCAACAACTGTAATTTGTTCATATCTATACGGGATTAATGTCGAGAAACAATAAGACCGGCAAGCGCACCCCTTTATGGTCCGCCCGCCAGTCTTAAACAAAACATTCACCTAAGGTCGATAATTTCGGCTTGGGGATAATCTTTCTGATTAAAACGGAACACGGAGTCACTGATATTCTGCGCCTTAAAGTTAGAGACGCTTATCGTTGTCCAACCACTACCCTGCCTCATCTTTATCGTCTTGGGATAATAATTCTTACCGATGGTTATGTACATTTCCTTAATCGTGCGACTTTGGTTGGTTGCATACAGATGTATCTGCCAGCCTCCGGAAACGTTCTTCATGCCCAGTTTGAACCCGTTCTTGTAGATATTGACAAACTTATACGGATTCATTGACTGCTGTTGCGCCTCGGTCGGCGCACTGACGTTCACCTCTTGGGTGTTTTTCATGTAAGTCCATTGCGTCTTACCGTCGTACCAAACTATGGCCTGAGCCGTTTTGGCGTGAAACTTATTACCCTTTATTGAGATCGTACCTGACGAGTTGCCGTACTTTCCGCTTACGCTGAAATTAGCACTGGCTCCCCCCTTGCGCCCTACCATTGCCGCCGTCTTGTCTAATATCTTGCGCGCCTGGGCTGCATTTTGAGCGTAAATCCCCATTGCCGACAGCATGACAAATAGGATGAGACATAATCTTTTCATAAGTCAAATATGATTTTACGGTTATTTATCGTCGTAAGTTAAACGTATTTGCGACGTTCATGACAGCAGGCAAATCCTACTGTTTTAATTGCGCAAGAAGCGCCTCAAGGCTGTTCTCGTCTTGTATCAAGACTTCACGAGGCTTGCTGCCCTGTGCCGTCCCTACTACTCCGGCCTTTTCCAGCTGGTCCATGATGCGCCCCGCACGGTTGTATCCTATTGAGAACTTACGCTGTATCATGCTCGCCGAGCCCTGCTGGCTAAGCACTATCAGACGTGCAGCCTCGCCGAACAACGGATCGATGCTGTGTCCTTCCAAACCACCTTTTATATTGTCGTCGCCGCCATCGTCAGTGGTAGGCTCGGGTAATTCCATCGGTTCGAGCGGTCCGGGCTGGCTCGCTATGTATTGGTTGATACGCTCTATCTCCGGAGTATCGATGAATGCGCATTGCACCCTGACCGGTTCGTTACCGTTCAGGAACAACAAGTCGCCCCTTCCTATCAGCTGGTTGGCTCCAGGGCGGTCTAGGATTGTTCGCGAGTCAATCATCGCACTTACCCTGAACGCCATGCGTCCGGGGAAATTAGCCTTGATGTTTCCGGTTATGATCGAGGCCGTAGGACGCTGCGTCGCTATCACCATGTGTATTCCTACGGCCCTCGCCAGCTGTGCGATACGGGCTATAGGCAATTCTATCTCCTTGCCGGCCGTCATTATGAGGTCGCCGAACTCGTCGATGATCACGACGATATAAGGCATGTATTCGTGCCCGTCGGTCAGCCGGAGCTGATGGTTCACATACTTCTTATTGTATTCCTTAATGTTTCTCGCGCCGGCCAGTTTCAACAAGTCATATCTTGTGTCCATTAATTTACACAAACTGTTAAGCGTCCTGATCACCTTCTTAACATCAGTAATTATCGGCTCTTCATTGTCGTCGGGCACTTTCGCCATGAAATGCTGGGCTATCGGAGCGTAGACGCTGAACTCCACCTTCTTCGGGTCGATTAAGACTAATTTCAACTCGTTGGGATGTTTCTTGTAAAGCAACGATGCAATAATCGCATTCAAACCGACAGACTTACCCTGCCCCGTAGCTCCTGCGACCAGCAAATGGGGCAACTTGGCAAGGTCTACCATGAATATCTCATTCGTAATGGTCTTACCGATGGCTATCGGCAGTTCCATAGTTGTCTCCTGAAAGCGTTTAGAGTTCAGTATGCTTTCCATCGAGACGATGTTCTGCCGTCGATTAGGCACCTCAATTCCGATAGTACCCTTTCCGGGTATCGGAGCTATGATACGGATACCCAACGCTGAAAGGCTCAACGCGATGTCGTCTTCAAGATTTCTGATCTTAGATATCTTGACACCCTCGGCGGGAGTGATCTCATAAAGCGTAATCGTAGGTCCGACGGTCGCCATGATAGTCTTGATCTGCACCCCGAAACTGTTAAGCACTTCTACGATACGGTTCTTATTGGCGGTCTGCTCTTTCATGTCGATGTAAGGCTTACCGTCGTTTTCGTATTTCTTCAACAAATCAAGAGTGGGATATTTATAATTCACCCACGGCTCACGCGGATTAATCGGTACGGAAAGATCCTTAGCGCCTGACACGTCTTTCCGGTCGGCCTTCCTCTCGTTCTCGACCTTATTTATTATCATGTCTTGAATGCCGTCGTTCTTATTTCCACTCTTGGCCTCAACGGCATCCGCCTTCACATCGTTTACCTGAGTAGATTCTTGACCGACGCCCTCAGCGAACGTAACAGTCTGCGTCTCAGGATCGTCAAACACGGTCGGGTCTTCGAGCGTCTCCACTCCGCCGGCAGGTTGGACAACCTTATTTGAAGCGTCTTTTATGTCAAACTTCACTTTATTTGTCAATGCGCTTACCGGGTTCAAGACGTTGCGTACCACATTAATAGTCTCTTTACTTAAATAAGTAAGGAAAACAATAGCCGAAAGGATAAGCAAAGCCATCAATCCATAAACGCCTATGACGTTTTCAAGCCATTGGCTGCAATACAAGCCATGATCGCCGCCGGGATTGAAGATCCTATCCCCCATTATCGGTGTAAGCACCTTTGCCGCCATTACTGAAAACCAAATCATGGCTATCATCAGGCATATAAACCATTTTAACAAGTTTATCTTATATGCTTTGACCAAGCGCAATCCGGCCATTATCATAAATATCGGTATGACAAAGGCTGAAAGACCGAAACATCTTGATATGAAAAAGTATGAGACGAAAGCCCCGAACGAGCCGCAACTGTTCTTAAATTCCCTATTCTTATTTAAGACTTCCTGCGGATTATGGTCTAATATGAGGCTTTGGTCATATTGTCCCGTAGAAAAAAAAGAAATGAACGCGATTATTACATATATCGACAAAAAAATCAGGATTAACCCGACAATGAAGTTGACAACGTCGTTTTGCAGTATGTTGTTTAAGCCTATAACCTCGCTAAATGATTTTCCGAGTTGCTTGTTTTTTTTCTTAACCATCAGTGCATTTGAAATTTTATTTGCAAAAGTAATTGAAAAATGTCAGAATAAGCCATAACAATCATCTTTTTTATGTATTTTTGCAAACCGTTTATGGAGCCAGTTTCAGGCTTCCCGAGTTTTAGCAAATGGAAAAAGTAATATATAATAAGTACGATAAACAAAACATAAAGGCGTTGCCGCGCGCCGTTTTCAACGGGCGCATATTCGTCATTAACACTAAAGCGGAAACCGAAAAAGCCGTAGACTACCTGCTAACGCAAGAAATCTTGGGAGTTGACACCGAGACAAAGCCGTCTTTCAGGAAAGGCCAATCCCACGACGTGGCGTTGCTGCAAGTATCCACGCATGACACTTGTTTCTTATTCCGACTAAATCTTACAGGAATAACTCCCGCCATAATACGCCTGCTCGAAGATGTCAAAATCCCCAAAATAGGTCTTTCGCTGCGCGATGACATCTTATCATTGCACAAAAGGGCAGACTTCACCCCTGGCAACTTCATCGACTTGCAGAAACACGTAGGCGAGTTGGGAGTAGAAGACATGAGCCTGCAAAAGCTATACGCAAACTTTTTCCACCAGAAAATCAGTAAAAGCGTAAGGCTCAGCAACTGGGAGTCCGACGTGCTAAGCGACAGTCAGAAGACGTATGCGGCAACGGACGCATGGGCATGCATCAACCTTTATGAAGAGTTGTGCAGGCTTGAAAAGACCGGAGATTATAAATTGGTAAGGACAGATGAACAAAAAATTGAATTGAATGTATAAGAACATATATTTAAAGAAAGGTAAGGAAGAAAGCCTGAAACGTTTTCATCCGTGGGTGTTTTCCGGAGCCATAAGCCATATTGACGACGGAATAGAAGAGGGAGACATCGTTAAGGTGATATCTTCAGACGGCGGATTCATAGCCGTCGGGCATTTTCAGATAGGAAGCATTGCCGTCAGGGTGTTGTCGTTTCACGACATAGAAATAGACGACGCTTTTTGGTACGAGCGTCTGTCTTCGGCCCTGAAAATGCGTCAAAGC
Organism: uncultured Prevotella sp.; assembly: GCA_944319945.1. Lineage (GTDB taxonomy): Bacteria > Bacteroidota > Bacteroidia > Bacteroidales > Bacteroidaceae > Prevotella. The sequence continues at coordinate 2,409 of CALUFN010000085.1, read as the reverse complement.
ATCGGAATAGCCGATAATCCGCAAAACAATACGTTCAGGCTTGTACATGGAGAAGGCGACAACCTGCCGGGACTGGTGATTGATTGTTACGGGAAAACAGCCGTCATGCAAGCCCACAGCGTAGGCATGCATGTATGCCGCAATGCCATAACACGCCAACTGCTTGAGGTTATGGGCGAAAGAATAGAAAACGTTTTCTATAAAAGCGAGACCACCCTGCCATATAAAGCAGAATTAGGACAGGAAAACGGATTCATCTACGGAGGATGCGACAACAACGTTGCGGTCGAAAACGGACTGAAATTCCACGTGGATTGGTTAAAAGGACAAAAAACAGGATTCTTCGTTGACCAGAGAAACAATCGCAGTTTGCTGGAACGCTATTCAAAAGGCAAGACCGTTCTTAACATGTTCTGTTACACGGGCGGATTCTCATTTTACGCCATGCGCGGACAAGCGAAGCTCGTACATTCGGTTGACAGCAGCGCAAAAGCAATAGAACTGACCAACGCCAACGTGGAATTGAACTTCCCGGGCGACAAGAGACATCAGGCATTCTGCGAAGACGCATTCAAGTTCCTTGATTCGGCCGATGACAAATATGACCTCATCATACTTGATCCGCCTGCTTTCGCAAAACACAGGGCGGCATTACACAATGCGTTGAAAGGATATACGCGTCTCAACGTAAAAGCCCTCGAACGGATAAAACCGGGGGGAATCCTTTTCACTTTCAGTTGCAGTCAAGTCGTAACAAAAGAAAATTTCCGAAACGCTGTGTTCACGGCCTCAACAATGGCCAAGCGCAATGTAAGGATTCTTCATCAGCTTCACCAGCCTGCAGATCACCCAATAAATATTTATCACCCTGAAGGAGAATATCTAAAAGGTTTGGTCTTATATGTTGAATAAGTCTTTCTTACAGAAAATATCAAAGTATATTTCAGAGAACAGCCTTTTAAGAAAAGACTGCAAATATCTCGTGGCACTGTCCGGCGGAGCCGACAGCGTTATCCTTGCGCTAACCCTAAAAGAGTTGGGATACAAGATTGAAGCCGCTCATTGCAACTTCAACCTACGGGGTGAGGAATCCAAGCGGGACGAAAACTTCTGCACGGACTTTTGTAAGAAAAACGACATTGCACTCCATACAACCCATTTTGACACCATAAGTTTTGCCCAATTAAGAAAAATAAGCATAGAAATGGCGGCACGCCGCCTGCGCTATTCTTTCTTTGACAGCCTGTTAAAAGATCTCGACATGTCGGCCGTATGCATCGCACACCATCAAGACGACTCCGTTGAGACCGTATTATTGAATCTCATAAGGGGAACTGGCATCCACGGACTAACAGGCATAAAACCCCAAAACGGCAATATCATACGTCCGCTGTTATGCGTTACGCGTAAGGAAATCGAAGATACTTTGCATGATGCAAAGCAGGGATTCGTTATCGACAGCACCAATCTTATTGACGACGTAGTAAGGAACAAGATACGCCTCGACATACTGCCGATAATGAAAAGGATAAATCCAAACATAAATGAAAGCATAGCCAAGACGGCAAAACGTATCGGTGCAATCGTAAATGCGACGGACGAATTAATTGAAAATGCTAAAAACAGGATCGTAATAAAAGAATGTAACGGCAGAATACGCTTAAACACGACCGTACTTCAAACCGAAACATTATCAGAAGAGATACTTTTTAATATTCTAAGAGACTATACATTCAATCCGCCCCAAATCGAACAAATCCACCAAATGATGGAAACTGAACCGGGCAAAGTGTTTTTTTCGCAGACTCACCAATTACTAATCGACCGCAATTGCATTATAATTGAGCCTTTTAACTATAACGGGAGTAAAAGGATGATTATACCTGAAGAAGGTGTGTACGCCTACGGTGAAGACGTGAAATTCAGGATAGAGCTAATTGATTGCAAGCAAGGCATAACAATACAAAAAGAATCTAATTGCTGCTATGCTGACATATCTAAAATACAGATGCCATTAACTGTTAGAAATACGGTTAACGGGGATCGCTTTATTCCATTCGGAATGAACGGATCAAAACTCGTAAGTGATTATCTTACAGACAAGAAAATGAATCTGTTCGACAAACAACGACAACTCGTGATAACGGATGCTAAAGACAATATCATCTGGCTGGTAAGCCAACGCCCGGACAACCGCTATCGAATAACAAAAACAACCGAAACAGTATTAAAAATCACTCGTCTATAAATCGGGGATGAAACAGCGATTATAAAGCTCCATAAGGTCTGTGAATCCATATATTACAAATTCCGCAGGCCACTTATTTCTTTAAGACACTGTCCAAAATTTTGTGTAAATGGAAACAGGATTCAGTTATAAGTTTCTCCTTATATCTGGATTCTGTTTTC
>CALUFN010000084.1 GCA_944319945.1 uncultured Prevotella sp. | reverse complement strand
AACTATAAAGGTACTAAAAATATCTCATTCCCACAACTTTTTCAATCGTTTTCTTATACCGAACTCACGTTAATTAAGGCTTACCTTTTATCTTATAAAAGGTTGTCTTTTATACGTTAAAAGGCCTCGTTTGAGATTCTCAAACGAGGCCTTTTGCGTATTTATCTGTCGCCTTTTTGTTATTTTTGTTCTTGCTCTTGATTTTCCTCCGATTCGCGCAGATGCGGAAGAGAGATGTGTAGCTTTACGGCGGCGAGCCTCACCGTGACAACTACGGCGAAACACACTGCGGCGGATATGCCTGGTGCCGCACCGCAAAGGTGGCAGACGTAATAGGCCACTCCGCCGAGAATGCACGCCGTAGCGTAGATTTCCTTACGGAAGATAAGGGGAATTTCGTTGATGAGTACGTCGCGGATTACGCCGCCGGCGGCACCCGTTATGCATCCCATGAGTATGGCCACCCAATATGGATGACCTGCGTAGAGTGTCTTTTGCAGGCCGGCCACGGTGAAGAGGGCCAGTCCGAGCGTGTCGAACATAAACCATGTGTTGGCTAGTCCTGCTACGGCACGTCTGAACACAACGGCCACTATCAATGCTGCGGCCGTGCAGAACATGTAGAGTGGATCGGTCATCCAAAAGGGTGTAACACCGAGCATCACGTCGCGTATCGTACCGCCGCCTATGGCCGTGGCTAAGCCTACTACGTAGCCTCCGAACCAGTCAAACCGCTTATACGCCGCCCAGCGTATGCCGGATATGGCGAAGGCTATGGTGCCAATTACTTCTATTACGGCTTGCAGCGTGTTCATTGGTTTACTATGTTAACAGGCTGGCCCGAGGCATAGGCTCCTATGTTGGTCGCGGCTGCGGCTATCAGTCGACGGCGAGCCTCAACCGTAGCCCATGCTATATGTGGGGTGAGGTAGGCGTTGGGGGCACTTAGTAGTGGATTGTCGGCGGCAGGCGGCTCTTGTACGGTTACGTCGGCACCGTAGGCTCCAAGCTCACCCGATGTCAGTGCTTCTGCTACGGCCTGCTCGTCTACGAGAGGGCCGCGCCCAGTGTTAATCAGTATGGCACCTGGCTTCATGCGGCTGATAGTGTCGCGGTTTATCATTGCGTGCGTGTCCGGAGTGAGTGGACAGTGGAGAGTCACTATGTCGCTGGCACCGAGCAAGCCGTCGAGCGTAGTCTTGCGTATGCCGGCAGGCAGGGCTTGGGCCGGTTTGCTTGTGAAGGCGTAAACGCTCATGCCCATGCTTAGGGCCACGCGGGCCACCTTCATGCCGATATTTCCTAAGCCTACTATGCCGAGCGTCATTTGTGATAGTTCACGTACAGGGGCATCCCAGTAGCAGAAGTCAGGCGAGGCGCTCCAGCGGCCGGCGCGGGCTGCGGCTGCGTATGCGGCTACGCTGTTGGTGATGTTGAGTATGTGGGCGAATGTTGTCTGTACCACGCTGTCTGTGCTGTATGCCGGCACGTTTGTCACGATTATTCCGCGGCGTTTTGCTGCGGCGGTGTCTACCACGTTGTATCCCGTGGCCAGCACTCCTATGTATCTCAGTTTAGGCAGCATGGCCATTACGTCGTCAGTCACTTTTACCTTATTTGTCAGCAGAACTTCAGCATCTACGGCCCGTGCCGCCACTTCGCTGTCAGCTGTTCGGTCATACACGGTTAGATTACCGTATTGTTCTATTTGGCTCCATGACAGGTCGCCCGGGTTTACGCTGTATCCGTCTAAAATTACTATGTTCATATTTTTTGCGGTTATTGGGTTATGCGGTTGTTGGGTTATGCAGTCAAACATCATGGTTGTGAATAAGAAAATCCCGTGACCGTAAAATATTATAACTGCATAACCGTAAAAAGTAAACTGAAAATACTAATTCCCATCTTTGAATCTATCACCCCAGCAGTTTAGCATGCGTTGGTAGAGCTTTTCTTCGGCCGGCGAGTGCTGCGGTCGCCAAATGCGCTCGTCTTGCAGGTCGTCGGGCATGTATTGTTGCGGCACGAAGTTGCCGGGGTAGTCGTGGGCGTATTTGTAACCGTCGTGATAGCCTAAGTCGGCCATCAGCTTGGTGGGGGCATTACGCAGGTGGAGTGGCACGGGTTTGTTGCCGGTCCGTCTTACCAGGGCTGCGGCTGCACCTATGCCTTCGTAGGCCGAGTTACTCTTTGCGCTCGCCGCGAGGTAGACTGTAGCCTCGGCCAGGGGTATGCGCCCTTCCGGCCATCCTATTTTCCTTACGGCGTCGAATGCGGCGTTGGCCAGCAGCAGGGCGTTGGGGTTGGCCAAACCGACATCTTCGGCGGCGCTGATCACCAAGCGTCGGGCTATGAACTCGGGGTCTTCACCTCCTTCTATCATCCTCGCCAGCCAATAGAGTGCGGCGTCGGGGTCTGAGCCCCTGATGCTTTTGATGAAGGCCGATATTATGTCGTAGTGCATCTCTCCGCCCTTGTCATAAGCAGCGGGGTTTTGTTGTAGGCAACGTTCCACGATCTCGTCGGTAACCTTTACGCTACTGCCGCCGGCCGTGCTTACCACAAGTTCGAGAATGTTGAGCAGCTTACGGGCGTCGCCGCCGCTGTAGCGCATCATGGCAGCGGTCTCTGCAAGGTCGATGTCGAGTTTTTTTAACTCAGTATCTTCTGATACGGCCCGGTGCAGCAGCTGGGATAAGTCTTCCTTCTCAAGCGGCTTGAGTACGTATAGCTGGCATCTCGACAATAGCGGTCTGATTACCTCGAACGAGGGGTTTTCCGTAGTGGCGCCTATCAGGGTAACGGTGCCTTGCTCTACGGCGGCGAGTAGAGAGTCTTGCTGGCTCTTGCTGAAGCGGTGTATCTCGTCGATGAAGAGTATCGGGGCATTGCTGTTGAAGAATCCGGAATGTTTGGCCTTGTCGATGACGTCGCGTACATCCTTAACACCGCTCGACACTGCGCTAAGCGTGTAGAACGGCACTTTAAGCATGTTGGCCACGATTAGGGCGAGCGTGGTCTTGCCTACACCCGGTGGCCCCCATAGGATGAATGACGAGATGCGCCCCGACTCGATCATCGTGCGCAGCACCGCGCCCTTGCCTACGAGGTGTCTTTGGCCTACGTACTCGTCGAACGTCTTTGGCCTGAGTCTTTCTGCTAACGGTTTAACCATAATTTATTGCAAAAGTAAGAAATATATCGCATAGGGCAAAAAATCTCATTTAAAAACTTGCGGATAAAGGATTATGTATTACTTTTGCAACATACATAATGACTCGTAAGGAAAACGTGAGAATTACAATATTGCAAATCGACACCGTATGGGGCGACCCTGCAGCGAATATCGGTGCGGCTGAGCGCATGATGACGGCCGCGCCTGCGTCTGATGTGTATGTGTTGCCGGAAATGTGGGCGACGGGGTTCGATACTTCCGACCCGGCAGCCGCTTTCACCAACGAACCGCTTGCTTGGATGGCCGACGCGGCGCGGAGGCGTGGATGCGCGGTTTGCGGCGGTGTTATAGCGCAGTGTGCCGACGGCGCGTACCGCAACAGACACTGTTTCGTAAGACCTGACGGTCGCATCACGTATTATGACAAGCGACACCTGTTCACCTACGGAGGGGAAGATAAGACTTACGTTCCCGGCACACAGAGGGTGGTGGCGGAATACGGGGGAGTAAGATTTCTGCTACAGACTTGTTACGACCTGCGCTTCCCCGTGTGGATGCGTAACAGGAATGATTACGATGCCGTACTCATCGTGGCTAACTGGCCCGAGAGCAGAAGAGGCGCATGGCATGTGTTGCTCAGGGCCCGCGCTATAGAAAACCAATGTTATGTGATAGCTGCCAACCGTGCCGGCACAGACCCGTCGTGCCGCTACATGGGCGACAGCGCAGTAATAGACGCTAAGGGGCGCACTGTGGCGCAGGCTGCAGCCGGCGGCATGGCGCAATACGTAAGAGCAGAACTGGACATGGACGCACTTGAACGATTCAGGAGCAAATTCCCCGTGCTTAACGACATTGACGATTTTGAATTACGATTATAAACAACAAACCCAATTCAAGGAATGAAAAATATCGACAAGAAATCACTTACGCTTAAGACTTTAACGAAAAGCAACGTATGGGACATACAGGAGAACGACGTGCTCAGGATGCTTGAGGCCTCAAGCCGTGATGCCGACATAAAGGAGAACATGCGGCATTATCTTGACATAATAAAGACAGCTTTCGACATGGAAGATGTGAAGACTGATCGTCCCGAGGTGCTGAAAAAATACGAGGCACGCGGATTTGAAATCGGTACTATGCATGGCGATGACGGGCAGGAAGTGAAGATCGGAGTGAAGAAGCGCCCAATAATGAGGGTTACCGACCTGACGTATGAGAACATCAGACACATCTCGGCCGAGAAGTTGCTTGAGGTTATAGACCGCAACTTCGGCGGCGGTTGGGATTCGTTGTCGCAGAGCATCCAAGACATTATACAGAGCGGATTCGACATAAGCACGACCACCTTGCCTAAAGACAGGTTGCACAAACAGGGTGGAATGTATGAAAAGAAGGTGGAAGACGGTTTCGCCGTGCTTGAGATTCCTAAGGGCACGTGGATTGAGGCGATTTTCGCAAAACTGAAACCCGAGACCGAGAAGCCGCGCTTGAAACTGGAGCAGGAGAACGCCGGCTTCGACGGAGAGGGCGACGACGACGAGGATCTGCCTGAAATAGAAGACAAATACGACGACACAGACGATGAAGACGACTTTGACGACGACAAACTGACGGAAGAGAGCTATCGCACTACCATAGAAGAGACCCCTGAAGACCTCGAACTTGCCGCTGAAGACGTAAGCGACGATGAATATTAATCATGCTGAGATGGAAAAGGGAATAAAAAACACAATAGTTGTAAGCGTCGCCGAAGGTGATACGGCAAGGGTGTTGCGTAGTGGCACTTTAGACGTATGGGGTACGCCGGCGATGGCGGCCCTTATTGAGGAGACGGCATGGAAGAGCGTCGCCCCGTATTTGAACGAAGGACAATCGACGGTCGGCTCAAAGCTTGACATTTGCCATTTGTCGCCGAGTCCGGTAGGGATGAACGTAAGGTGTGAAACCGTTTTAGTTGAAATTGACGGTAGACGCTTATCGTTCAAGGCGGAAGTTTATGACGAAGCCGGCCTTGTCGGTACGGCGTCTCACGAACGCTTCATCATTGACTCTGAGAGATTCATGGCTAAGGCCGAAGGGAAGATGGCTGCGCAATAGATGGCGTTGTGATATTAAAAAAACGGAGTGGGCATTCAATGTTCCACTCCGTTCCCTTTTTGTAGTATGAGCTGTGGCTTATGGTGCTTAATATGCGAACAACGGATATTTTGCCATTGTCTCGTTGACTTTTGCACGGACGCGTGCTATGGTGTTTTCGTCTTCAGGCGCATTGAGCACTTCTTCTATCAGGTCGGCAATCAAGACCATCATGTCTTCCTTAGCGCCACGAGTGGTTATGGCAGGTGTGCCAAGACGTATGCCCGATGTTTGGAATGCGCTGCGTGTGTCGTAAGGCACCATGTTCTTGTTTACGGTTATGTCGGCCGATACGAGAGCGCTTTCGGCCACCTTTCCGGTCAGGTCTGGATATTTAGTGCGCAGGTCAACGAGCATAGAGTGGTTGTCAGTACCGCCGCTTACGATGTCGAATCCGCGTTTGATGAGTTCGTCAGCCAATACGGCAGCATTTTTCTTCACTTGTGCAGCCCATTGCTTAAACTCAGGTTGGAGTGCCTCGTTGAACGCTACGGCTTTGGCGGCTATTACGTGCTCGAGCGGTCCGCCTTGCGTTCCGGGGAAGACGGCACTGTTCAAGATCTGGCTCATCATCTTGATCTGACCTTTGGGAGTCTTCTTGCCCCACGGGTTTTCAAAGTCTTTTCCCATAAGGATTATTCCTCCGCGCGGTCCGCGCAGTGTCTTATGCGTGGTAGACGTCACGATGTGGGCGTATTTTACGGGGTTGTCAAGCAGGCCTGCGGCAATGAGTCCGGCCGGGTGGGCCATGTCAATCATAAGTAAGGCTCCTACCTCGTCGGCGATGGCGCGCATGCGCTTGTAATCCCATTCACGGCTGTATGCTGATCCTCCGCCGATTATCAGTTTGGGCTTGTGTTCATGGGCGAGTCGTTCCATCTCGTCGTAATCCACGCGTCCGGTCTCTTTGTTGAGATCGTAGCCTACGGCATGGTACAGTATGCCTGACGTATTGACGGCCGAACCGTGTGAGAGGTGGCCTCCGTGGGCGAGATTTAAGCCGAGGAACGTGTCTCCCGGATTAAGCACAGCCAATAATACGGCAGCATTAGCTTGTGCACCAGAGTGTGGCTGCACGTTTGCGAACTCTGCCCCGAAGAGTTTCTTGACACGTTCTATCGCAAGTGTTTCCACTTCGTCGACCACGCCGCATCCTCCGTAATAGCGTTTGCCGGGAAGGCCTTCGGCATATTTGTTTGTAAGGCATGACCCCATAGCCTGCATAACTTCGTCGCTTACGAAATTTTCAGAGGCTATGAGTTCCATTCCCTTTAATTGTCTTTGATGCTCTTTCTCAATGAGGTCGAAAATCAGTTGGTCTTTTTCCATTTTTATTAGCAGTTAACATTAATAATACATAACTTCCATAGGTAGAATGGCGAGTATGTTTGTGTCATATTAATTCTACGTTGTTTATGTCTTGCTCCTTGTCGCAGTATCTGCACCTGATGATGCCGCTCTTCTTGTTGATTACGTTGAAAACAGTTTTCATAGGTTCGTTGTTCGTAATGCATTTGGGATTGTTGCATTTTATGATACCGCACAGCTCGTCGGGCGTTTCTACGGTTTTCTTTTCCACTACTTCGTAGTTTCTGATTATGTTAAGTACTACGTTGGGCGCAACGACGGACAGTCTTGATATTTCCTCGTCGGTAAAGAATTTGTTTTCTATTTTTATAATGCCCTTGCGTCCGAGCTTTTTTGACAAGTAATTGTAACCGATGGTGACAACCGTGTCAAGATTGCGCAACCCTAAGATTTCGGCTACGGCATAAGTCTTCTCCGATGGTATATGGTCGATGACGGTGCCGTTTTCTATCGCCGCCACTAATCTTTCTTTCTTGCTCATTATATATATGTTTTATTTTTAACGGGAAACTGGTCCTGTTAGCTGTTCGGTGTTATATTATGGTCTTGTCGTTGACTATCTCGTCGTAAGTTATGTCAAGGACGTCGCAGATTATTGCTTCACGAGCGTAAAGCCCGTTTTGGGCTTGTTGGATGTAGTATGCGTGAGGATTGGAGTCCACCTCGTATTCAATCTCGTTTACGCGGGGTAGCGGGTGTAGTATCTTCATATTCTCGCGGGCGCATGCAAGCATGTCATTCTTTAGAATATAGACGTTTTTCACGCGTTCATATTCCATCAGGTCGGAGAAGCGTTCCTTTTGCACGCGAGTCATGTATAATATATCTGCATTTCCAATGATTTCCTCGTTGAAGTCCGTGTGCTCGATGTATTTTATGCCGTGTTCCTTGCAATACAGCTTATATTCGTCGGGCATGGCAAGCTCCTTCGGTGCGATGAAGTGGAATGTAGGGTTGAAATGGCGCATGGCCATTATGAGCGAATGCACGGTGCGCCCGTATTTCAAGTCGCCTACGAGGCATATGTCAAGGTTGTCAAGCCTGCCTTGCGTTTTGTAAATCGAATATAAGTCAAGCATGCACTGCGAAGGATGCTGGTGCGCACCGTCGCCTGCATTGATTATCGGCACCGGTGCTACTTCGCTTGCGTATTGGGCCGCTCCTTCAATGTAATGCCTCATTACGATTACGTCGGCATAATTAGACACCATGAGGATGGTGTCTTTTAATGTCTCACCCTTAGTGGCACTTGTTACCTTAGCGTCGCTGAAGCCTATGACTCTGGCTCCCAGACGGTTGGCCGCAGTCTCGAAGCTTAGGCGCGTGCGTGTTGAAGGCTCGAAAAAGAGTGTGGCTACCACTTTACCTTTAAGTATTTCCCTGTTTGGATGTTTTTCAAACTCTTGCGCCGATTTTATCAGATATAGGATTTTTTCTTTCGATAAGTCGGCGATAGTGACAAAGTTATGTTTTCCCATCGACGTTGTGATTTCAATTTCGTGTGCTAAGTTAAGCATTATTTTTAATTTAACGAGAATAAATCGAAAGAAAAGTAGTATTTTTGCAGCTAATTAGTCTATTCATATATTTATTTCGGAATGAGAAAAACGTTTGTACGCATATTGTGGGGATTCCTATGTGCCTGCGTGCTGTTTTTGGCCTTGGCTTTTACTTCCATTTGGTTCGGTTGGGTTGGCTACATGCCAGACATAGCCGATCTGCAAAACCCTATAAGTAAGTATGCATCACAAGTATATTCAGTTGACGGGAAGATACTTGGCACGTATAACATGAACAGGGAAAACCGTGTCCATGTAGACTTCGACCAGTTATCGCCATATCTCGTACAGGCTCTTGTCGCAACTGAGGACGAGAGGTTTTACGAGCATTCAGGCATTGATTTTATCGCTCTTACGCGTGCAGTGGTCAAGCGTGGTCTGCTCGGGCAGAAAAGCGCGGGCGGAGGATCTACCATAACCCAGCAGTTGGCGAAACAGCTATATTCGGCTACGGCTAAAAGTACGCTTGAACGATTGATGCAGAAGCCGATAGAATGGGTGATAGCCGTGAAACTCGAACGCTATTACACGAAGGAGGAGATAATAACGATGTATCTCAATTACTTTGATTTCTTACATAACGCCGTAGGCATCAAGACAGCATCCGACGTGTATTTCAAGAAAGACCCTAAGAACCTCTCAATCACAGAAGCAGCTACGCTTATCGGCTTATGCAAGAATCCCTCATATTTCAATCCTGTACGGTATCCCGAGCGTTGCACGGAAAGGCGCAACGTAGTACTCGGGCAGATGAATAAGGTAGGATTCATCTCTGACGAAGAATATTCTAAAGCCCATTCAGAACCTTTGGCGCTTAATTTCCATAGGATTGACCATAAAGACGGAATTGCTACATATTTCAGGGAGTTTCTAAGAAAGTATATAATGGCGGAAAAACCGAATTTGAGCGATTATCCGTCGTGGAACCGTGTGCAATATTCCATTGACTCGACGGCTTGGGAGAACGACCCGTTATATGGATGGTGTAATAAGAATTATAAGAAAAGCGGCGGCCATTACAATGTCTACACCGACGGATTGAAAATATTTACGACGATAGATTCGCGAATGCAGAAATATGCAGAAGAAGCCGTTTTGCAACACGTCGGTCATTATTTGCAACCGGCGTTTACAAAGGAGAATAAGACAAAACCCAACGCACCGTTTACTAACGCATTGACTGCGGCTGAGGTGCGAGGCATATTAGACCGGTCAATACGTCAGAGCGAACGGTATAGGGTGATGAAGGAACAGGGAGCCGACGAAGAAGAGATTCGTAAGGCCTTCAGGACACCTGTTGAAATGTCCGTATTCACTTATCACGGAGCCGTTGACACGGTAATGTCGCCACTTGACTCGATAAGATATATCAAGTCATTCTTAAGGGCGGGCTTTGTAAGCATGGATCCGAAAAACGGGGCCGTAAAAGCCTATGTCGGCGGAGTGGATTTCACGCATTTCACGTACGACATGGCCACTCAGGGCCGCCGCCAGGTAGGCTCAACTATCAAGCCGTTCCTTTACTCACTGTGCATGTCTAATGGCATGTCGCCTTGTGACGTGGCACCCAACGTACAGCAAACTTACGGCAATTGGACACCGCGTAACGGCAGCCGTGCGAGATACGGGCAGATGGTAACGTTGAAGTGGGGATTGGCACAGTCTAACAACTGGATTTCAGCATACCTTATGAGCCGCATTAATCCGCAAGATTTCTTGCGCATACTGAATGATTTCGGTATAAACACCTATGGGGCGTATCCGTCTATGGTGTTATGCCTCGGTCCAAATGAGGTGTCAGTCTGCGAAATGGTTAGCGCATACACCACCTTTGCCAATCACGGAATACACTGTTATCCGATGTTCGTCACAAAAATAGAAGACAACGAAGGCAACGTTGTGGCGACGTTCCAGCCGAGAATGAACGAAGTGATCAGCGAAGAGAGCACGTATAAGATGCTTGAAATGCTGAAAGCTGTCATGAACGGAGGCACGGGCAGCAGAATGAGATACAAATACGGTATAGAGTGTGACATGGGCGGAAAGACCGGCACTACCAACCGTAACGCAGACGCATGGTTTATGGGATTTACTCCTTCGCTCGTAAGCGGTTGCTGGGTAGGAGGTGAAGATCGTGACATACATTTTGACTCTACGCGGATGGGGCAGGGTGCCAATATGGCTTTGCCCGTATGGGCGTATTATATGCAGAAGGTGTATGCCGACCGCTCACTTGGTTATGACCCAAATGAAAAGTTTGATATTCCCGAAGACTTCAATCCGTGTTCGTCGGAGTTCGATGATTATGTACCTGGAGGGATAGAAGAGGTATTTGAATAAACGGCTTATTAGGCTCTTAAACGTAGTCTTTTATAAGCTGTTTGGTTCTCTTTTACAGGCCGTTTGGTCGCTTTTTAGCTGATTTGTCGCATGATTGTTTCAGCGGACATCCACTGCACGGCTCGTCTTTATGCGTCAAGGCCTTGTATGCCCTCCATGAAGCATACGCCACGGCGGCTAAGACGAAGATGAACGTTATGATAATTTGCACTGAATAAGACGACATTATTTTTTCATGTACGGGGTAGGGTAAGACATAAACAAAATGACGCAGGAGATTAACTGTGGCTTACCCTACTTTTATTCCTGATGACAAAGTCTTTCCAACTTCCGTATTTTACGCTGTTTACCGGATTTCCGGCTTGCATGAAGTGGCAATATGCCGCAGCTAAGGCGTCGGTGGCGTCCATAAATTGCGACATGTCTTCTTCTTTCAGGTTGAGCAGGCGTTTCAGCATGCCTGCTACTTGTTCCTTCGAGGCGAGTCCCTGTCCTGTTATTGCCATTTTTATTTTCAGCGGTGCATATTCGTGTATTGGTATTCCGTTGTGTATGGCGGCGGCTATCGCCACCCCTTGTGCTCTCCCCAATTTGAGCATTGACTGTATGTTTTTACCGAAAAACGGTGCTTCGATGGCCATCTCGTCAGGCTTAAATTCAACGATAAGGCTTGTTATGCGGTCGAAAATACGTCCCAAACGCTGATACGGGTCATGCATCTTGCGCATGTCTATCACCCCCATTGCAATCATTGATGCCTTGTTGCCTGTAATTTTCAGCAATCCGTAACCCATTATATTGGTACCTGGATCGATGCCCATTATGGTCTTTTCAGTCATGATAATTCATTACGGCATGTTAGTGTCTTGAAATTCGATCTTACTTCATGAACGGATTGAATTTTATCTCATCAGCCATGTTCGTGCGTCCGCCATGCCCGGGCAGTATGACCGTATCGCCAGGCAGGGTGCTTTTTAAACGCTGCAGGCTGAGTGTCATTGCTTCATAATCACCCAGTGCGAGGTCTGTGCGCCCTATGCTCATCCTGAAAATCGTATCGCCGGAAAAGGCAAGATGCTCATCTTCGCAATAGATTACCACCGAACCGGGAGAATGTCCCGGCGTAGCTATTATCTTAAAAATATGATTCCCTGACTTTATAGTGTCTCCGTCATTAAGGTATCTGTTGGCTGTTATCGTTTTTTCGGCAATGTCAATACCGGTAAATGCCTTAGCCTGCTCATTGAGAGTATCCATCAATGGCTTATCGTCACGGCTAAATTCAGGCCGTAATCCGAACGTGTCAAATATGAAACCGTTGCCGAAATTATGGTCTACGTGTCCGTGAGTGCATAAAAGATGCTTCGGAGTCAGCTTGTTTTTTATTACGTAGTCATAAATGGCTTTTTTCTCTTCTTCATAAAATGCCCCACAATCAATTATGACACATTCGTTTGTCTCATCGTTTATTACGTAACAGTTTTCTTGAAACATGTTACATACGAATCTTTGTATATTGAGCATAATAATCTTGCTTTGTTTGTCGGACACTGATCAAGGGCTAAAGCGGCAGATATATCAAATACTTCCCCTTAAACCATTTTTCGTCGAACAGATTGCTGATATCCGTAATATCTATGATGTGCTTATATTGCTTTACTTCCTCGTTAACGTTGCCTCCCTTAAGACACAGTAGTCCGTTGGGAAGAGCGTTGCGTTGAGTTTTACCGATGTTCTTCTTCACTATTTTTACAAGGTCGGGCAACGGCATGACGGCACGGCTCACTATGAAATCATATTTACCGGTTTCGTTCTCTCCTCTAAGTTGTTCGGCCTCGCAATTTTCAAGTCCGATGGCCTTAATGATTTCCTTTACGACGAGGATTTTCTTTCCCGTACCGTCAATTAACTTAAAGTGAGCATTGGGGAACAATATTGCAAGCGGTATTCCGGGAAATCCTCCTCCGGTACCGAGGTCGAGCACTCTTGTCCCTTCCCTGAAGTTTACGGATTTTGCGATTGCAAGAGAATGCAGCACGTGGTGTTCGTAAAGAGAGTCTATGTCTTTACGTGAAATCACGTTTATCTTACTGTTCCAATCGTGATACAACGGTTCAAGCGCAGCAAACTGGCAGCGTTGCTTGTCGGTTAAATCTGGAAAATATTTTAATATTACATCCATTGGCTAAATCAAAATACGTTTGTTGCTATTTCCTGAGAATCCTCTCTAAATCCTTATTGCCGACTTCGGCCCTGATCTCTCCTTCCGCGTGGCTTGCGATTTCGTCAGACGAATAAATAAACGTTATGCCGTCGTCTTCGATAATGAAATTATCGGGTGCGTAAACATCTATGCCGAGGAAAATCGTCTTGTCGTTAAGCGCCTTCAGATCGGCAACTTCGTATTTCTCACAAAGTGCCTTTACGATAAGCTCGTTTAATTCATGCTCGTAGCCGGGCACGAACATATCCTTTAGGGATACTATCTTGCCTGTTTTTATGTCAATGTTTCTTGCTACGACAATAGAACTCCCATGAGCGCCTCCTCCATAATTGTATATGTTGGCTATGTATGTGTAATATTTATCGTTCTCTTGGATTACGTGCGTTTTTAGAATGTACTCGCAGTTGTATGAAGCTCCGTGCATTTTGTCAGCCTTGTACAACTCACCGTAATCACGTTCATATTCCGTTACGTATCTTGTAACGAACGAGTCTGCTGCTTCTTGCGGAGTTATTTTTTGCGGAGTTATCGAAAAGTAATCAGGACTTAATATTCCCGACCGTATAATTGAATCATTTATTCGGTCGGCGTTCTTACCTTTGAAATAAGTAAGGCAAAGGCTTACATGACACCGTGGCCCGGCAGTATCTTCACCAAGAGCAAGTACGGAATCAACCTTTACGCTGTCAAACACTATGCTGTCTTTATCCGTCCCCTTGTCGGCGGCTCCTCCGTTGCATGAGGCGCAGATTAACACTCCCATGATAAATGTTAATGCAAATATTGTGTATTTTCTCATTTTTCTCATTGTTTTTATTTGCAAAAGTACTTGAAACGGTGGAAAGTTACAAGTATTTTATGTTTTATTTTATAAAATGATTAATTTTGCACGCCAAAATGGCATAGGCACGGATTTGACGTGCGTTTTTGTAATATAACAATATGATGGCGATAAGAAACATGCGTGCGGCACTTTTTGATTTAGATGGTGTCGTTTTCGATACGGAAAGCCAGTATTCCGTGTTTTGGGGAGAGCAGTGCAGGTTGTATCATCCTGATAAACCTGGTCTTGAAAACAGGATCAAGGGTCAGACTTTAGTGCAGATATTTGACAATTATTTTCCGAACATGAAAGAAGAGCAGGCCGAGATTGTTGCCCGTCTTGATGAGTTTGAGAAAAACATGAAGTTTGAATACGTAAAAGGCTTCCTCGATTTTATTAATGAATTACGCGATGCTGGCATTAAAACCGCAGTGGTAACGAGCTCAAACATGATGAAAATGAAAGCGGTTTATGCCTCGCATAAGGAATTTAAGTCTCTTTTCGACGCAATTCTTACATCCGAAGACTTTGAGCGAAGCAAGCCTGATCCTGATTGTTACTTGAAAGGCGCGGCCTTATTCGGTGCTGATCGTGACGAGTGCATGGTGTTTGAAGACAGTTTCAACGGGCTTAAGGCCGGACGCTCAGCCGAAATGTACGTAATAGGTTTGGCTACGACCAATACGGCCGAGGCGATTCGTCCGTATGCTGATTACGTAATATCGGACTTTAGGGAAATGCTTGGTAAGATATAATGATGATGCAAATCATTGGCTTGAAGTTAAATATATAAAATTAAACAAACATGTCAGGATATTTAGTTAGTGACACAAGAAAGGTGACTACACATCGTTTCATCGAAATGAAACAACGAGGTGAAAAGATTTCAATGTTGACGTCTTATGATTATACGATGGCCGGAATCGTAGACGAAGCCGGCGTAGACGGAATCCTTATCGGAGACTCGGCTTCTAACGTCATGGCCGGCAACGTTACCACATTGCCGATGACGGTGGAGCAAATGATATATCACGCAAAATCCGTAGTCAAGGGAGTGAGGAGGGCGCTTGTCGTATGCGACATGCCTTTCGGCAGTTATCAGGTTGACCGTAAGGAGGGAGTGAAAAATGCCATACGGATAATGAAAGAGAGCGGATGCGATGCCTTGAAGTTGGAAGGCGGCGCAGAGATTATTGACACGGTAAAAGGAATACTTGACGCTGGAATCCCCGTCATGGGACATCTCGGACTGACGCCTCAAAGTATCAACAAGTTTGGTACGTATGCCGTGCGCGCAAAAGACGATGCGGAAGCTGACAAACTCTTGTCTGATGCCAAGTTGCTTGATGAGACGGGCTGTTTTAGTGTGGTTTTGGAGAAAGTCCCGGCTAAACTTGCGGCTGACGTTTCCAAAGAGCTTAACGTCCCCACAATCGGTATCGGAGCAGGAAACGGCACAGACGGGCAGATTCTTGTAGTAACCGACATGCTTGGCATGACTAAAGGCTTCAATCCGCGCTTTTTACGCAGGTATGCCGATTTGAACTCGGTAATGACGGATGCAATAGGACAATACGTCACTGATGTAAAAAACAGCTCTTTCCCGAACGAAAACGAATCTTATTAATAATGTACACGCAAGACACTCAAGTCCGCCTGAAATTGTGGCATAAGGATTTTTGGCTTATGTCGTTAGCAAACATGCTGGTCACTATGGCAATGTATCTAATGTTTCCGATATTGCCGGAATGGGTGGAAAGCATGGTTTGGGCTACGCCGATGAAAGTATCCTTATTAATCGGATTGCCGGGAATCGGCATATTTCTTCTTGGGTGTTTTTGTTCGTATTTGATTCAGAGATATCGGCGCAATAACGTTTGCATACTTTCCATAGTTGGCATGGCATTGTGCTTTTATGCGTTGTATTATGTCGACGGCAACGGATGGTCGGCTCCGGTCGTCTTTACCGTTGCCGTCGTCATACGTTTATTGCAGGGCATGGCGTTCGGTCTAGCCCAAATGGTCTTGTCAAGTACGTTGATTATTGACACTTGTGAGTCATTTCACCGTACTGAAGCCAATTATTTTGCCGCGTGGTTTTCACGTATGGCCTTATCGTTGGGACCTATTGTCGGCTTGGCCGTATTTATGCGTTTCGGCTTCTCATCGGCAATGCTTGCGGGATTGATTTTATGCGTGTTGGCGGCGTTAGGCGTATCAATGGTGAAATTCCCGTTTAAGGCTCCCGGCGAGGTTGTCAAGATGGTGTCTACAGACCGTTTCTTCCTGCCACGCGGTATATGGCTATTCGTTAATTTGGCAATAATAACATTCTCGGTAGGCATATTGTTGTCTGTCGGGCGTAGCTGTACGTTTTACGCCATGATAGGCGTGGGCTTTCTTGTTGCATTACTCGCGGCTCGTTTCGTATTCGTAAATGCCGATTTAAAAAGTGAAGTCGTTACTGGACTTTTATTGTTGGGCACTGCTTCTTTGTTAATGCTTTTTGGTGATGTCCATGTTTATAAATATGCATCTCCGGTGTTGATCGGTTGCGGCATAGGTCTTATTGGCGCCCGTTTTTTGTTGTTCTTCATAAAGTTGAGCAGCCATTGCCAGCGCGGAACATCTCATAGTACGTATTTCCTGTCGTGGGAGTCAGGTCTGTATTTAGGACTTTTTACCGGTATTGCTTTGTTAAACAACGATTCAAAATGTGCGTCTACATTGTCTTTGATATTTGTCTGTTTGGCTCTTGTCATGTATGTCGCCTTCACCCATAAGTGGTATATGGTTCACAAGAATCGTTGAAAGTCATGGCCTTTACCCGTTGACGGAATTATTTGTGTCGTATTTATGGCGGACGCTTTCGGCTTGTCGTATTTTGGCAGCTCTTACTTACGGTTTTTATTCGCTTCCGATAATTTTGCAAGAAGCGTCCTTTTTGCGTGCGAAAGGTTATCTTTTACACGGCAAAAGGTCATGTGTTGAAGGCTGAAAGGATGCCATTTGAAACTGTAATCATCATCGGGCGTAGCTAAGAATAATTCCGCCATCGGGTCGTCTTCATCATTCTCGTCTTCTGAACTCAGCGCAAATCACGGCTGTGGCTATGGCCACGTTAAGGCTGTCTATACCCTTTTGCCTGCTGTAGTTCGGTATGAAGAGCTTTGTCTTTACCTTATCCATTATTTCACGTGACACGCCGTTGCCTTCATTTCCCATAATTATTATACCGTTTTTTGACAAGTCTTGGCCGTATATGTCGCTCCCGTCAAGCGAAGTGGCATAGGCCGGCACTTCCGCAGGCAGGGAGTCGAGCATGTCGCAAAGATTGGTATATACGATGTTCACCCGTGCAATACTTCCCATAGAGGCTTGCACGGTTTTCGGGTTGTAAGCGTCAGCCGTTCCTTCACCGCAGAAAATGGAATGTATGCCGAACCAGTCGGCAATGCGTATGATGGTGCCAAGATTGCCCGGGTCTTGTATGCGGTCAAGCGCAAGGCAAAGTTCGTTTTTGAATATATCGGCATGAATGTTTGTGTCCGGTATGCGGAATAATGCCAGTACTTGTTGGGGATGCTGCAGGAAGCTGGTTTTACGTAATTCGTCTTCCGTCGCAACAGTGCACTTACAGCCGCAGGCGTCTTCGTGCATTCTTATCCAATCATCGGTGGCTACTATTATGACGGGCTTTTGCATTGTCATTAAGTCGCCTACAACCTTAGGCCCTTCGGCGACGAACAGCCCCTCACGGTCGCGTGTTTTCTTCTGTTCAAAAGAGCGTATGTATTTTATGAGATTCTTACTAATCATGCTAAATTTTTATTTTATCGGGCAAAACTACTAAAATTTTATTATTTTTGCACCATTAATGAGTATATAAGTGGCAAAACAAACGTCAAGAAACATATTTTCATTCATAATTGCCGTAGCAACAATTATTTTGCTTTCGGGGTGTTCTGCGTCGAAGTTCATACCTGAAGGCAGATTGTTGCTTGATGGAGTTAAGATAGAATCAGACTTAAAAGACATTGACACTAAGCAGTTTGAGCCCTACATAAGGCAGAGCGGCAACTCTAAATGGTTTTCGCTGATAAAAGTCCCTATGGGGACTTATGCCTTGTCGGGGCGTGATTCTACTAAATGGATTAACCGTAAATTGCAAGATTTGGGTGAAGCCCCGGTCTTGTTCGATTCTACTTTGGCCGACGTCACGTGCAGAGATCTTGCCGGGGCATTGCAGGATATGGGATATGTAAGGGCTACGGCGGAATACCGTATTGAGCCGGGCGGAAAAAAGAAAGTAAATGTAGTGTACAGCCTTCATCCCGGTGAGCTTTACCGTCTTGGGCGTGTAAGGTATGACATACAGGATGCAGGCATAGATTCGTTGCTTAAGTCAAGAGACAAAGACGGCGGTGCGTTACGTGAAGGAATGCCGTTCACGGTAGCCGGTCTTGATGCCGAGCGTGAAAGAATAACTGATTTTTTAAACAACAACGGATATTTCAACTTTCATAAGGATTTTATATCATACACGGCAGATACTGTTTCCGGAGAGACGGACATCAACCTGACGCTTCATCTGCATAGGTATCGTGCGGTCGGAGTAGACGGCGAGTCTGATCACCGTCGGTACGTAGTTGGTGAAGTAAACTACCATGCAAGCGGAGGCGGCAGCGTTATTCCTTTGCGTCGGTCAGTATTGGAAGAGAACACGTTGATAGAACCGGGACGCATGTTCAACGCCGACGAACTGGAAAAAACTTACAATAAGTTTGGCCGACTGCAGATCGTAAAATACACGAATATTGAGTTTCGTGAAAAAAGTGCAGGCGTAGACACCTTGATTTGTGATGTCGGAATAAGTACTAATAAGATCAACAGCATCAGTTTTCAGCCTGAAGGCACTAATACCGCAGGCGATTTTGGCGTGGCTGCTTCATTGACTTATGAGAACCGTAACTTGTTTCGTGGAGCTGAGACGTTCAGCGTGAAACTGCGTGGGGCGTTTGAGGCGATTACAGGTCTTGAGGGATATCAAAATCAGGATTATGAGGAGTACAGTATCGAATCAAAACTTGTATTTCCACGGTTCGTTGTCCCATTTTTGGCAAAAGACTTTAAGCGCAGGTCGACGGCAGTGTCGGAATTGTCGGTTAGTTATAACATGCAGAACCGTCCGGAGTTTCATCGCCGTTTGTTTTCCGCCGCATGGCGTTATAGATGGAACGACGCGTTAGGCAGGCGTAGTTATAAGTTTGACTTGCTTGACCTTAACTATATATATATGCCCTGGATCTCAAGTACGTTTAGGGAAGAATATCTTGACGATGTGGACAATCGAAACTCCATATTGCGTTATAACTATGAAGATTTGTTCATAATGAAGATGGGCTTTGGAATGTCGTATAATAACGGGATAGATGCATACAAGATAAATGTTGAAACTTCAGGCAACTTACTTAACGGCGTGTCTCACCTGATAGGCCGCAAACGGAATGCGGAGGGACAGTACACGTTGTTTAACATTGCGTTCGCTCAATACGTTAAGGGAGACTTCGACTATACCCACATGTTCCGCATCGACCATAATAATAGTCTTGCTTTCCATGTTGGCTTTGGCATAGCTTGGCCTTATGGTAATAGCAGCATTCTGCCTTTTGAGAAACGTTATTTCGCCGGTGGAGCCAACTCTGTTAGGGGATGGAGCGTAAGAGGACTGGGACCTGGTAGGTTTAAGGGGTCCGATGGTGCGATTGATTTCATTAACCAGACGGGAGACCTGAAACTTGACCTCAACCTCGAACTGCGTTCGTTCTTGTTTTGGAAAATTTACGGAGCCGTATTCATTGACGCCGGTAATATTTGGACATTGCGTGCTTACGACGAACAGCCGGGCGGGCAATTCCGTTTCAACGACTTCTATAAACAGATCGCCGTTGCTTACGGAGTAGGCATAAGGTTTAATTTCGACTTTTTCATTTTACGTTTCGATATGGGTATGAAGGCTGTGAATCCGGCTTACGACACGCCGGAAGAGCACTTTGCCATATTCCATCCGGATTTCAGTCGTGACTTTGCCTTTCACTTCGCGGTAGGCCTTCCATTTTAACGAGCCAACGGCCGTTTCTCTTTACCAAGTTTATCTTGTAGAAAGCCTCATCTGTGATAATGCCCGGGCGTCCCAATGTATCAATCATAAGGAAATTCGTCACTTTATATGATGATGTCGCCGTTGAGTCCGAGGTCTTATCCACATTCAAGTTGACGAATGTCGCCGCCTCGTCTTGTTCCCTGAGCATGTTTACGTCTTCTTGGGTAATGTTGCTTGCAAGGAAGGAAATCCATTTTTTTGATTCCATCGTACTCATTTTACTCGCGCCAATGAGGTCGAAGTTAAAATAACGTCCGGCGAAACTGTCAGCCGTTTCACTAATTGCTTTTATTTCGTCTTGCTCGGCATCGTTCCTGTTAGAACATGACAAGACGACGGAAAAAAAAGCTGCAATTACGAAATAGGTAAATAATCTATTGATAATTGAAATCTTCCTTTTATGTGTCATTATTATAATAATGTTAGACAGATAAGACCTTGAACCGTTCTTTTGATTTTTTCACAAAGTTAGTAAAAATATTTTGTTTCATGACTGTTTATTTATAATTTTGTGCTCAAAAATTACGACAGACAATGAAATTCATATCCTTCGGCAGTGGCAGTTGTGGAAATTGTTACTACATATTTTCTAACGGATGCGGCATTTTAATAGATGCTGGTATAGGCATAAGGAAGCTGAAAAAATCTTTTTCTGACAATGGTCTCAGCTTAAGTGATGTTAAGTATATACTGATAACCCATGACCATGCAGACCACGTGAAAGCCGTTGGCGTGATAAGTAATGCTTACGGATTGCCCGTTTATGCGACCAATAGGGTGCACGAAGGTATTAGGCGCAACTATTGCGTGAATAAGAAAGTGGATTCAAACAATATTAGGATGCTTTCAGTAGACGAAAGATTGACAGTCGGAGAGTTTACGGTTGAGCCGTTTAGTGTGCCGCATGACAGTCTTGATAATGTAGGTTATAAGATCACTGTTGAAAATAAGACGTTTTGTTTGATGACGGATGTCGGACGTATCACGGACGAAGTCTCCGCTGCAATTTCTGAAGCCGACTATCTTGTGATAGAAGCTAATTATGACGAAAACATGCTTTGGTCGGGCAAGTATCCCGTAAGTCTGAAACGCCGCGTAAGCGGCGGCGACGGACATTTGTCAAATATGCAGTGTGCAAAGGCCATTGTGTCTTATGCAAGTGACAATTTGTGTCATGTGTGGTTGTGCCATCTTAGCGGAGACAACAATCGTCCGGACATAGCTTTGGAAACGGTAAAAGAAGTACTTGGAAAATCTGATAACAACCGTCTTAAGAGTTTGCAGATCGACGTGTTACGGCGTGGAGTGGTAAGTCGTATATTTGAAATGTAGATATAGTGCCATTTATTAGGTCGTGTGATGTTAACATTTTTTGTTACAGATAATGGTTATGTTCTTGTTAACTTAATGGAAAATCAGTAATTTTGCAGTGTTTAATTAATAAATAATGGCAATGAAAGGTTTTTTGGTAAAAAGCATGTTGGTTTGTGCCGTGTTGTTATTTAGCTCACAAGCAAATGCACAAATAAGTTTGGGCGACATTATTAAAAATGTAATGTCAGGATCAAATGAAAAGTCGGATTCCGCAAATGAATCTTCAACGGACGACGACAAGCAAACGGGTACTGGCTTGTTGTCCGCCCTGACGAGTATTTTCTCAAATGACAAGATTGCCACAAAAGACAAGATCATCGGTACATGGGTGTATGAGGAGCCTGCCGTTGTCTTGACCGGTGATAACGCCATTAAAAATATTGGCGGCAAATTGGCTGCACAAGCTGTGGAAGGTAAGTTAAGAGACAAGCTGGAAGGCTTCGGCGTAAAAAAAGGATGTGTAAGTATGACATTTGACGACAAAGGTAATTTTACCCAAACCTTATTGGGCAAGACATTGAAAGGTACTTATTCAATAGAAGATAAGAACATCATATTGAAATACGGTGGGCGAGTGTCGCAGATAGTAGGTACTACACAGCTCGACGGAGATAATCTATTGATTGTAATGGATGCCTCGAAATTATTACAATACGTCAATATTCTCGGTGACATTTCTCAGAACACCACGCTGAAAACAGCCACTTCGCTACTTAGTAGCATGGACGGTCTTGAGTGCGGACTGAAACTTGTAAAACAATGATTCCATTATAACGTGTGGCGTATCAAATTAAATACATGTTGATACGTCCTTTTTATGCTTTGTTTTTTGTAAAAAAAAATAAAAACATGAAGATGTAATATTATATATCAAATAAAAATATTACCTTTGCACCCGCTATTACGAGTTGATAGCATTGTTCAAACTTAATTTAAATAATAATGGCAACAAAAATCAGATTGCAGCGTGGCGGCCGTAAGGGTTATGCCTTCTACAGAATCGTCATTGCTGATGTAAGAGCACCACGTGATGGTAGATTTACAGAGAAAATCGGAACTTACAACCCTAACACCAATCCGGCTACGGTCGATTTGAATTTCGACAGGGCTCTTTATTGGGTTGAAACAGGCGCACAGCCTACCGATACGGTACGCAACATCCTCAAGCGTGAAGGTGTTTATCTTATGAAACATCTCCGCGGAGGCGTTAAGAAGGGCGCATTCGACGAGGCTACGGCTCAAGCTAAGTTTGAGGCTTGGAAAGCTGATAAGGAAAAAGGCCTTGAGCAGATTCGTGAGAATGAGGCTAAGAATAAGAAGGAAACTTACGCCAAGAATCTTGACGCAGAGAAGAAAGTCAATGAGGCAATAGCCAAGAAGGTTGCCGAGAAGAAGGCTGCGATAGCCGCTGAAAAGGCTGCAGCTGAAACAGAAGCAACACCGGAGGCTGAAGCTCCCGCAGAGGCTTAAATTTAGCAAATGTAGGAAAGCAAAAAGTAAGGACGTTATTATCTCTTTACTTTTTGCTTTCTTATTTTTTTATGTTACTTGTCAATCAGGCAGCGCGCAGTGCGCAGTGCGAAAGATGCGTATAACGTTATGTATAAGTATAACGTATTGATTCATACGCCTGAAATTTATTGAAGCGTATTAGTGTAAATATTATTATTAGAGCTTAAAAAGAAAAAGGGGTGCCGTCATCGGGCATCCCTTTTTCTTATTTTGTTTCAATTTCTTCCTTCATGTCAATGAAGTGTTTCTCGCCGTCATAAAATTCATATTGCAAGAACGCCATTTTCTGTGAAGGAATAACGTGTACGCCTCGTCCGTATTTCATCTGCCATTTTCTTTTCAGGCTTATAAAGCCTTGATTGATGTAGGCTGCTACGTATGGATGGACGTGCAGGTAAAACTTCTTAACGCCAATCTTGTTGACTAGTCGGTCAATTTTCCTTTCCAATTGGTCTACGAAAAGAATGCTTGACTTAATCTTTCCTGTGCCAAAGCATGTAGGACAAGTTTCTTCAACATTTACGTCGATGGCAGGGCGGACTCTCTGTCGTGTTATTTGCATTAGTCCGAATTTACTCAGTGGCAGGATGTTGTGCCTGGCACGGTCTTTCTGCATATTCTTGCACATCCGCTCGTAAAGCATCTGGCGGTCTTCGGCAAGATTCATGTCGATAAAATCAACGACTATTATTCCGCCCATGTCCCTGAGGCGTAATTGCCGTGCTAATTCGTCGGCGGCACCGAGGTTTACGTCTAATGCGTTAGCCTCTTGTCCGTTAACCGAGCGTGTGCGATTGCCGCTGTTTACGTCTACAACGTGCAGCGCTTCGGTGTGCTCAATGATGAGGTATGCGCCGTGTTTGTAGTTTACGATTTTGCCGAAGCTCGATTTTATTTGCTTTGTAATGTTGAAATTGTCGAAGATCGGCACGTTGCCCGTGTACATTTTCACTATGTTTGCCTTTTCAGGGGCTATGAGTGTAACATAGTGTTTCACCTCTTTGTAGACCTCTTCGTCGTTTACGTAGATGTTCTCGTAAGACGGATTGAACAAGTCGCGCAATAAGGCTACGACCCTGCTGGTTTCCTCGTACACTAATTGGGGTCGTTTTTCTGTTTTTTGCACTTTGGTAACGGCATCCTCCCAACGCTTTAGGAGTATCTTCAGTTCGGTGTCGAGTTCGGCCACCCTTTTTCCTTCTGCCACGGTGCGCACTATTACGCCGAAGTTTTTCGGTTTGATGCTGTTGATTAATTGTTTCAGTCGTGCGCGTTCTTCGCCGCTTTTGATTTTTGAAGAAACGGAAACTTTATCGTTAAATGGTATGAGAACCAAGTAGCGTCCGGCAAAACTCAGCTCTCCAGTGAGTCGCGGACCTTTTGTGGATATCGGTTCTTTGACTATTTGTACTATCACTTCCTGGCCGACGCGCAGTGTCGTTTGTATGCTGCCGTCTTTTTTAAGGTCGGGCAGGCGTGATGCTTTTGAGAATGGATAAAGTTTCTTCCTGTCGCTTTGTACTTGTTTCAAGTACTTTTCGTATGAACTGAATTGACTTCCCAAGTCAAGGTAATGCAGAAAGGCGTCGCGCTCAAATCCCACATCTACGAAACAGGCGTTGAGCCCGGGCATGAGTTTCTTGACTTTTGCCATGTAGATGTTGCCAACAGAGAAAGAAGCCGAGCGTTGCTCGGTTTGATACTCTACCAGATTCTTATCTTCCAGCAGGGCAATCGAAATCTCTTTCTGTTGGACGTCAATTACTAATTCGCTGGTCATTTCCGATTGTTTGAACTTAGTTTTGTCAAAGAAGATAGGGCATGCCGACGTTTCTTTTCCCAAGCGTGTCGGCATGCCCTTTCAGCTTGTTTACACAAGCCTTCAGGCAGATGCTTACTTGCTCTTGTGCCTGTTCTTTCTTAATCTTTTCTTACGCTTGTGTGTAGCCATCTTGTGGCCCTTTTTCTTTTTACCGTTTGGCATAGTGATATAAATTTAAATTGTTATTATGATAATTTTGTTTGATAACTTTTAGTTATTCGCCTTTCATCTTGTTTACGAAACTTTTCGCAGGCTTGAAGCTCGGGAAGTCGTGCTCGGCAATCTCTATCGTTATGTTCTTTGATATGTTGCGTGCGGTCTTTTTGGCCCTATGCTTCACCACAAAGCTGCCGAAGCCGCGCAGGTACACGTTTTCCTTCTTGTTGAGCAGGCTGTTTTTTATCGCTTCCATGAAAGCTTCAACAGTCGCTGAAACGTCTTTTTTCGCGATGCCTGTCGATGTTACGATTTCTTCGATTATCTCTGCTTTAGTCATAACTGTTTATATGTATTTACTATTGTCTTTTCTTAGCTTCTCACTTTTGAGCTTGCAAATATAGTTGTTTTTGGCGGGAAATGGAAATTTATTTTGCTTTTTTTGCTAATTTGGAGTTTAAAAAGGGCTATAAATCACCTACTTACCTCGAAACTGAAGGTAAAGCGTCGCTCGGTTTATTCCCAATCGCACGCTGCTAAGCCGGCCTGTACGGCGTGGGGTGGAGCTGCCTTTGAGAGGCGTTTTGTCTGTGTCCGTCCATGTGGCTTGGTGTGCCGCCGGTTTACCGCTGGGCGTTGAATTTGAGCAAAGTGTCATTTCTGAAATGCTCGTCTGATTAGTCGGATTAGAATGATTGCACGGGTGTATGCGCTCGTTTTTTCCTGCCGTCAGCACATTCCTGCGTCCGTTTTGTGCCTTATTACGCAACAAAAATGCGTTTTTGGTGGTTGTATGTGTCGTCTTTCACGTTGTGATACAAGACCTATGACAATGCGAAACGCTACTTTTTGCATTGCCATTAGCGGCATTTTGCGGAGTTAAGCTCCATCGCTTTTGCACACTTTAGCTGCGATTTTAATTATATTATTGGTAGTCAGCTGCTTGCGTTTGCACGTTTTTACAGTCTTATTTCCGCCATTTGTCAGTCTGTTTTAGAATAACGCCGGCAGAAAGCGTTGACGTGAAACAGAGTGTAAGCAATATTGCAAATCTTGTTACAAAACGTATTGCGCGCATGTGGAACCGTTGGTTCATAGGGATATCTGCCGTTTGGCGTGCGGCCGGAAGGTGAGCTGGTGTTTCTCCGTTTCATGCTCGGAGGCTAAATTTTGGCGGAATGGAAATAAATGTGTAACTTTGCACTTTTGTAAATGTTTTAAAACTTAATTTAAATTCGTATGTTGACAGAGAAACGCAGCAGCATGCTCCACGGAGTATTGCTCATTACGTTGTTTTCATGCGCCGCTTTTTACATTGGCGACATGGGGTTTGTTAAAAGCCTTTCCTTGAGTCCGATGATAGTTGGAATAATCCTCGGGATGCTTTACGCCAACAGTTTGCGCAACAATTTGCCTGAGACATGGGTGCCCGGCATCCAGTTTTGCTCTAAGCGCGTGTTGCGCATAGGCATAATCCTGTACGGTTTCAGGCTCACGTTCCAGAATGTTCTTGACGTGGGCTTGCCGGCGATAGTCATCGATGCCGTCGTGGTGACCGTCACCATTTGCGGCGGCATACTCATCGGCCGTTTGATGAAGATGGACCGTGGCATAACCCTGCTCACGTCGGTAGGCAGCGCCATTTGCGGCGCGGCAGCCGTTCTCGGTACCGAGTCGGCCATTAAGGTGAAGCCTTACAAGACTGCCGTAGCCGTGTCTACCGTTGTGATATTCGGAACTTTAGCCATGTTCGTTTATCCAATACTTTACCGTAACGGCGTGTTCGATCTTGCCCCGAAAGAGATGGGCATATTCGCCGGCTCCACCATACACGAGGTGGCCCACGTCGTAGGTGCCGGCAACGCAATGGGTAAGGAAGTGTCTGATTCGGCCATCATCGTCAAGATGATACGCGTCATGATGCTTGTGCCGGTGCTGCTTATCATAAGCTACAGCGTGATGCGCGCCGCTTTGAAGAACGGCGACGGCGACGGCCGCGGCAAGATTTCGCTGCCCTGGTTTGCCATATTGTTTCTCGTCGTGATAGGTTTCAACTCCTTCAACCTGCTGCCTGCCGCCGTGGTCGACTTCATCAATACTTTCGACACGTTCTTGTTGACTATGGCCATGACCGCCTTAGGTGCCGAGACGAGCATCGACAAGTTTAAGAAAGCCGGCGCAAAGCCGTTCGTGCTCGCTTTCATCTTGTTCGCCTGGCTCATGGGCGGCGGGTACCTTATGGCTAAATACCTCGCGCCGCAGCTGGGCTGAGCAGGCTTCTGCGCTGCCGGACGGGCAGGTTTGTAATAATGTTAAAAAATACACGTTTTGCGTGAAATGATTTCCATAGCTCGTGAAAAAACTGTAATTTAGCACGCTGGAAACAACCCCAAACGTCGTTAGAACGAAAGGAAATGGCCTTAAACGGCATTTTACATAAAATTAATACAACTAATTATTAAATGGAAAATAACAATTCGTTTGACCAGGACAGGATTATAAAAATTAACATTGAAGAGGAGATGAAATCCTCTTATATCGATTATTCGATGTCGGTTATTGTCGCAAGGGCCCTGCCCGACGTGCGCGACGGATTCAAGCCGGTGCACCGAAGGATACTTTACGGAATGATGGGCATAGGCAATACTAGCGACAAACCTTATAAGAAATGCGCGCGCGTAGTAGGAGAAGTGCTTGGTAAATACCATCCCCACGGTGACAGCTCAGTTTACGGAGCGCTGGTCAGGATGGCCCAAGACTGGAACATGCGCTATACCCTTGTCGACGGACAAGGCAACTTCGGCAGCGTTGACGGCGACTCTCCCGCCGCCATGCGTTACACGGAGTGCCGCCTGTCAAAAATGGGCGAGCACATAATGGACGACCTGGACAAGGACACCGTCGACATGATGAACAACTTCGACGACTCCTTGCAGGAACCTACGGTCATGCCGACGAAGATACCCAACCTGCTTGTCAACGGAGGCAACGGCATTGCCGTGGGTATGGCCACTAACATTCCGACCCACAATCTCTGTGAAGTGATTGACGGATGTTGCGCATACATAGACAATCCCGACATCGATGTTGACGGATTGATGGAGTATATCAAGGCCCCGGACTTCCCTACGGGCGCATTCATTTACGGCATCTCGGGCGTAAGAGACGCTTACGCGACCGGCCGCGGGCGCATAGTGATGCGTGCAAAGGCCGAGATTGAGAGCTCGGAGTCTCATGACAAGATCGTAATTACCGAGATTCCTTACGGCGTCAACAAGGCACAGCTTATCGAATACATAGCCGACTTGGTTAAGGAAGGCAAACTCGACGGCATAAGCTATGCCAACGACGAGTCAGACCGTCACGGCATGCGTATAGTGGTTGACGTGAAGAAAGACGCTAATGCCAATGTTATCTTAAATAAGCTGTTTAAGATGACGGCGTTACAAAGCTCATTCTCAGTTAATTGTATAGCTTTGGTTAAAGGTCGTCCTCGGTTGCTTACGCTGAAAGACTGCGTTCGTTATTTCGTAGAGCACAGGCACGACGTGACCATTCGTCGTACAAAGTTCGAGTTGCGTAAGGCTAAGGAGCGCGAGCATATCCTGAAAGCCCTTATCGTGGCTTGCGACAACATCGACGAAGTGGTGCATATAATCAGGGGTTCTAAGACCCCGTCGGACGCCCAGCGTAATTTGGAACAACGCTTCGGGTTTGACGAGCTCCAGTCGAAGGCCATCGTCGACATGCGTCTCAGCCAGTTAACCGGCTTGCGCATGGACCAGCTCCATGCCGAGTTTGAGGAGATTGAGAAGCGCATAGCATACTTGCAGCAGATACTTGACGACCCCGAGCTTTGCAAGAAAGTGATGAAAGACGAGCTGCAGGAGGTAAAGGAAAAATACGGCGATGAGCGCCGCACTGAGATTAAGTATTCAAGCGAGGAGTTTAATCCCGAAGACTTTTATCCCAACGATCCGGTCGTAATAACCATCAGCCATCTCGGCTATATCAAGCGCACTCCGCTTTCGGAATTTCGCGAGCAGGCTCGCGGAGGAGTGGGCAGTAAGGGCGCCCACAGCCGTGACAACGACTTTACCGAATATATTTATCCGGCAACGATGCATAACACGATGATGTTCTTTACGAACAAGGGTCGTTGTTATTGGCTGAAGTGTTATGAAATACCCGAGGGCGCGAAGAACTCTAAGGGCAGGGCCATACAGAACTTGCTTAACATAGAGAACGACGACAGCATTAAGGCGTTCTTGAGACTGCGCGGAAGTCTTGACGACGAAAAATTCATCAACAGCCATTACGTGGTGTTCGCGACAAAGAAAGGACTTATAAAGAAGACTAGTCTTGAGGCGTACAGCCGTCCGCGTGCCAACGGAGTAATAGCCATCAACGTGCTTGAGGGCGACGAAGTGGTAGGCGTAAGACTCACCAACGGACACAATGAGCTGCTCATGGCAGACCGTAACGGCAGGGCTGTGAGGTTCAACGAGAACACCGTCCGTGCCATGGGGCGTGTCTCTACGGGCGTGCGTGGCATGCGCCTTGACGAGGGTGACGACGAAGTGGTAGGCATGGTAGTTGTCAACCGACCTGACACCGAAACAATCATGGTGGTCAGTGAGAACGGTTACGGCAAGCGCAGCCAGGTAGAGGATTACCGTGTGACCAACCGAGGAGGCAAGGGCGTGAAGACCCTTAACATAACCGAGAAAACGGGCCGGCTTGTGGCGATAAAGGTGGTAACAGACGATAACGACCTGATGATTATCAACAAGAGCGGCATACTGATACGCCTTAAGGTTTCGGAGTGCCGCATCATGGGACGTGCCACGCAAGGCGTAAGGCTTATAAACCTAACGAAGAAAAACGACATCATATCAAGCGTTTGTAAGGTAATGAGCTCCGACTTGGAGGCATTGGCCGAAGCTGAAAGCCGCAAGGAGTGGACTGCCACAAGCGAGGCAATAAGAAACGACTCGTTGGCTTCGCCGACCGAATATGACGAAAGTCTTGACTCTGACGCCGATGACACGGACACTGACGCGGATAATGTCGGGGAAAACGTGAATATATGAGTTTAATTAAATAGTTTTAGCTTATGAAAAAGTTAACCATGTTGGCGCTCGCTGCTGTATTCAGCGCGTCTGCTTTTGCACAGGATGTGTATAAGCAAATTTCAAAGATCAAGGATTATAACGAGGCTTATAATCTCTTGAAGGCTAATCTTGGCAGCATGAATGCCGAAGACAAGGCTAAGTGTTATAACAAGCTGGTAGACCTTGCTTACGAGAAAGTAGTTAAGGAGCAAGCCACCATAACCGAAAACCAAATGGCCGAGCAGCTGAAGACTAAGGTGACGCCGTATGACACCGTTGGTCTTTACAACGCTGTGCTGAAGGCTCTTGAGAACGGAGTTGCTTGCGATGAATTTGACATGCAGCCCAACGAAAAAGGTAAGGTTAAGCCTAAGTTCCACAACTCTAACGCTAACCGCCTTTACCCGATTCGTTTCCATCTGATCAACGCCGGTATTTATTACCAGAGCATTGACGAGGCTTTGTCTTATAAGTATTTGGCAACTTATGTTGAAAGCTCTGAATATCCCCTGTTTAAGGAGCAAGACAAGAGCTCAGATACTAATCTCACGCAAATTGCATATTATGCAGCACGTGCCGCATATTTTGCAAAAGATTACGCAAAGGCTGAGAAGTATGCCGACATCGCCCTTAACGATACGGCTGTGGCACAAGAAGCCATGCAAGTTAAGCTGGCTGTGATGCAGGAACAGCTTAAGACGCATGACGATTCGCTCAACTATGTGCAGAAACTGAAGGATATCTATGCTAAGGACGAGAATAATGAAATGATTTTCAGCACGATCTGCTCTATGCTCATATCCCTCAACGACAAGACCGGACTGAACGAGCTTGTTCAGGCTAAATTGGCAAAAGACCCCAACAACTTCAGCGCTCTTGCCATGAACGGCCAAGTGTACATGAACGACCACAAATGGGACGAGGCTGTAGAGTCGTTGAACAAGGCGCTCAGCATCCAGCCCACTAACGTGGCTGTCATGGCCTCAATCGGCAACTGCTACATGTATAAGGCTCAGGAAGGCGTGGCTGCAGCTACGGCCGACGGAAAGAGATTGACTCCCGATGCAGAGAAGACATACGTGGATATCTACATGAAGGCGATAGAGTACCTCGAGAAAGCAAAGGATCTGGACAAGACGATGGAGTTTAAGAACGTTTGGGCTTATTCTCTCTACACTTGCTGCTACAGGGCTCTCGGCGCAGACGATCCTAAGACTAAGGAAGCAGAATTGCTTACTAAATAAATGTTCTTAGCCTGAATATGTCAAAATGAAAAGGCAGGAAGCCGATAAGGAATAAGGACGCTTTATCCCGTTTTTGGTCGGCCGGCATTCCGTTCGTTAGTCGTATTTAGCCTATCCGGCATGGCTTATGCGGTAGAGCGTTGGCTTTCGGCTTTTTCATTTTGATATGTTTCAAGTTTGTTTTTATCGATTTAATATTTAAGAGTTGTTTTCATGATGCGTTTTTTATCTTTGCTGTTATCCGTGTTCCTATTTGTTCCCTCCATAGCCCAAAAGAAGGAAATCAGGCAGGCGCGCACGGACATAAAGAATCGTAGCAATCTTGAGAATGTAGAATCCACCATGCGTAACCTGTTGAAGGACTCCGCAAATAGGCGCAACGTGAAAATATATCATACGTTAGCCGATGCAGTTCGCGCCCAATACGAGGCGGCTAACGAGAAACTTTATTTGAAGGAAAACACGGATACCGCAGCATTTTTCAATACGGCTCGTAAGATGTTCTTGGCGTTTGAGAGCCTTGACAGTATTGACATGTTGCCAAACGAGAAAGGCAAGGTTAAGTTGAGATTTCGTAAGAAGAATGCTGAGTATCTGAATAAGTATAAGCGCAATCTTTATAATGGCGGTATATTTTTTGTTCGTAAGAAGGATTTTGGTCCGGCTTATGACATTTTGGATACTTACATTGATTGCAACCGCCAGCCGCTGTTTTCAGGTAATGACGAGTCAGCGGGTGATTCATTGTTGCCGTCTGCCGCATTTTGGACCATGTTTTGCGGATATAAGCTGGGCCGGCCCGACAGCGCGTTGAAGTATTCCTCACTTGCGTTGGAGAGCAAGACGTATAGGCGGCGGGCCTTTACGTATATGGCGGAAGCGTATCTTCAGAAAAAAGACACGCTGAAGTATGTGGAAACGCTGAAAAGAGGATTCGACGAGAACAAGAGGTCGAAGTTTTTCTTTACCCGGCTGATGGATTATTATAATAATTCAAACCAACTCGACTCGGCTATGAACGTGGTTGATACGGCATTGAAAAACGATAGTACAAACACATTATTCTTGTTCGCCAAGAGCAATATGGCGCTTAATATGGGTAAATATGCTGAATGTATAGAGATCAGTGATACGTTGATAGCTAGAAACGACACATTTCCGGATGTCTTCTTGAATGCCGGGGTGTCATACTTGAACATGGCGTTGGCCTTAGACAAGGACGTGAAAAGTAAGAAAAAATACAAAAATAAGATATTGGATTATTATTTAAGGGCGTTGCCTTATATGGAGAGATACAAGGCTATGGCTCCTGACGATAAGGAAAAATGGGCACCTTCGTTGTACAATATTTACCTGAAGCTCAATATGGGGCGCAAGTTTGAAGAAATAAGTGAAGTGTTGCGCCAAATGCGGAAATAAGCCGTATTCGTGTAATATAAATAATGTTATTTTTTTTGATGATACTCATTTTTGCGTTATCTTTGCATAAGATAACCGAGAGTATCGGTCGTGCAGCTAAATGAAGAACGGTTTTGTTGATGTCTGCATTGTTTTGTTGTAGGTCTAAAAATATTCTCTTATGAGTCTTAAAGTCCGCTTGGCGCTTATGAACTTCCTTGAGTTTGCGGTTTGGGGCGCTTATCTTACGTCAATGGGCCGTTATCTCGGCAACATCGGAATGAGTACGGATATAGGTCTGTTTTATTCCATGCAAGGGCTTGTCTCCATCTTCATGCCGGCTTTGATGGGTATAATCGCCGACCGCTGGATTCAGGCTCAGAAGCTGCTCGGACTTTGCCATCTTGTCGCCGGAGTGTTCATGATACTTGCCGCCTTATACGGCATGTTATCGGTGGGTGATGCTTCGTTTACGATATTATTCGCCCTTTATTCATGCTCGGTTGCGTTTTATATGCCGACATTGGCGTTAAGTAACTCCGTTGCGTATAATGCCTTGACGCAGGTCGGTATGGATACGGTGAAAGATTTTCCACCGATCAGGGTGTTTGGAACCATTGGCTTTATCTGTTCCATGTGGTTTGTTGACCTTATGGGATTCCAAGCCAACCAAAATCAGTTCATCGTATCAGGCGTGTTAAGCGTCATTTTATTTCTTTACACGTTTTCTCTTCCCAAATGTCCCATCGTTAAAGGCGGTGAGAAGAGAAGTTTGACCTATGCCTTAGGCCTTAAGGCTTTTACGTTGTTCAGGCAAAAGAACATGGTTATATTCTTTGTGTTCTCCATGTTGCTTGGTGTCAGCCTGCAGATTACCAACGGCTTTGCCAACCCGTTCATAAGCAGTTTTGCAGCAATGCCTGAATATGCCAATACGTTCGGCGTGCAGCATGCAAATATTCTCATATCATTGTCGCAGATCAGCGAAACATGTTGCATTCTGCTGATTCCTTATTTTATGAAGCGTTATGGAATCAAAAACGTCATGCTCATAGCAATGTTCGCATGGGTATTGAGGTTCGGATTTTTCGGTTTGGGCAATCCTGGCGACGGCGTTTGGATGTTTGTCTTGTCAATGTTGGTTTACGGCGTGGCATTCGATTTCTTCAACGTAAGCGGCTCGCTG
Organism: uncultured Prevotella sp.; assembly: GCA_944319945.1. Lineage (GTDB taxonomy): Bacteria > Bacteroidota > Bacteroidia > Bacteroidales > Bacteroidaceae > Prevotella. Next base: position 14,633 of record CALUFN010000084.1, on the reverse strand, counting down.
TATGTAGATAATAATACGGACGCTTCAATACGTTCGAGCGCTCAAGGATTGTTCTTCCTTATGACAAACGGAATAGGGGCTACGATCGGAACGTTGAGTGCCCAAGCGGTTATAAATGCCTTTACTACGGGAAAACAGGTAGGTGATAATTTTTATACGGTGGGAGATTGGCAGACCTGCTGGTTCATATTTGCAGGTTACGCATTGTTGATCTGTATAGCTTTTGCCTTAATATTCCGTCCGAAAAATGGACGCGCTGAAATTTAAAGTGTATGCTTATGTTGAAAGAAAGGTTGATATTTAAGGGCGTGTCTGAAATTGTCGGAACGGAAGACCTATGCTTGCTTCTGTTGACCGACGAAGCAAAGAAGAGGCAGATAACCATTGTTTGCGATAAGGCTATGGCGGTGCAGCTCGAACTTCGGGCGAAGAGAATACCTATAACAAGGATTATGCTTCCGGAAGTTCTTTGCAATTTATTGAAAAATTGTTCGGATGCCAACTTTGAACTGCTTATAGACGACATTATCGACGGACAATACAGGGCAATCTTATATGACGACAAGACGATGGCGCCGACTCTTATACGTGCTTCCGACGCGGTGCTCCTTTCTGTTGTAGGAGGTATCCCGTTATACATGGAATCAGAGCTTATGAGGCGTCAATCGGTAACATATAACGAGCATTCCCGTGGCGTGTCGTTGCCGGTCAACACGATAAGCGATGAAATGTTACAGGCAGCTTTAGACAAAGCCATTGCTGATGAGAATTATGAACTTGCGTCACATTTGCGTGACGAGAAAAAACGACGTAATAAAAAAGGTGGCAACACCGATGAATAAGTAAATTACTATGAAAGAAATAAGGTTTTTCTATGTACCTTCGGCTGCTGAGTTGACAGAGTTGCCAATGGACGAGGCCATGCATGCCCTACGAGTGCTGAGACTGAAGAGCGGTGATGAAATGTACCTGATGGACGGAGAGGGCTGCTTTTACCGTGCAGAGGTTACGATAGCTGCAACAAAGCGTTGCATGTATGAAATAAAGGAAGTGTTACCGCAAGAGAAAGGCTGGAAGGGTGGTGTGCACATAGCAATCGCTCCAACAAAGATGATGGACCGTATAGAATGGTTCAGCGAGAAGGCCACTGAGGTGGGTATTGACGATATTACATTCTTGAATTGTAAGTTTTCAGAGCGTAAGGTCATGCGCACGGTTCGTTTGGATAAGATCGTAGTATCCGCCATGAAGCAAAGCCGTAAACCGTGGAAGCCGAGATTGAATGCAATGATGTCTTTTAAGGAATTTGTTACGACGCCGCGTAATGGACGGAAATACATTGCCCATTGCTACGATGAGATAGAGCGTAAGGACTTTTTCACAGACGTTTACACGTTGTCAAAGTCTGAAGAAGGTGACGACGTAACGGTGCTGATCGGTCCTGAAGGAGACTTCTCGATAGACGAGGTGAAGTTGGCAATGGATAACGGCTATGTACCTGTCTCGTTAGGGACGAGTCGTTTGCGTACGGAAACTGCGGCATTGACGGCTACGATGATTGCACAATTAGCTTTACGAAAATAAAATTTGGAATGCATTGATGCATGTTTGTGACATTATTCCAAGAGGATGTTTAATTCTAAGTTAATGAAAAAGATTGCGCTTAAGTCATTCGGAACAACTATTGCCTTGATTCTTGTGTTATCCGTGTTTTCTTCATGTGCGGATGAAGATTATGTGAATGCCATACCGGGAAACTGTACGGCTTTGGCTTCAGTGGATGCCTCAGCTTTATTGGACGGCAAGACGGATGGTTTTATAAATGATTTCTTTAATACGGACGATGTTTCTGATTGCGGAATTGATTGGTCTTCAAAACTTTATTTGTTTGAAACCGTAGAAGGCAATATTGGTTTGGCCGCCAAAGTCGATGATGACGGGAAACTTAATGAATGGTTTGGCAAATTGTCGAATGACGGCTATTGTAAGGCTGTTTCTGAATATAACGGTTATAAGTTCACTGTTGTTAAGGATTCGTGGGTTACGGGCTTCTCTTCAGGCGCGTTGGTCGTATTAGGCCCGACTTTGCCTACACAAAATGCGGAAGTGAAAAGGCAGATAGTGAATCTTCTTGAACAAGGTGAGGATAAGGGTGTAAAAGACACTCGTATGTTTGCTAAGTTGGATAGCATAATGGCACCGGTTGCCGTTGTTGCTCAAGCAAATGCCTTGCCTGATAAGTTTGCAGCCATGTTCTCCGTTGGCGCACCTAAAGACGCAGACGTATCCCAAGTGATGATTAGTGCCGGAATAGAAAATTCGGATGATTGTTTTGTCGTATATGGGGAGACGTTCTCATTTAATAAGGCACTGGATGCACAATTGAAAGATTCTCGAAAGATATTCCGCCCGATAACTGAAACTTATACTGGCAACGTACCGGATACGGCTGCAATGGGCGTGTTTATGAATGTCGACGGACGACAGCTCATTAACGTACTTCATTCTAACAAAACATTTCAGGCTTTGTTGGCAGGCGTGAATACGGCGATAGACATGGACAATATAATTAAAAGCATAGACGGAGACGTTGCGTTCGTTTTACCCGAATATGCAAAAAAGCATACGTATATACAGATGTGTGCTAAATTAAGGAGTAAGGATTTTCTTGAAGACATAGATTATTGGAAAAAGTCTTGTCCTGTTGGTAGTAAGATTGTGAACTGGGATGTCGATGCTTATTGTTATGTTAATGATGGTATGTCATATTTCTTTGGTGTAACTAAAGACTTACAATTCTATTCTGGAAGCACTGAATCATACGCAAGGAATATTCTATCGAAAGCGGCAGACCCATTATCAGCAGAAATCCAAAGTTTAATAAAAGGAAATAGATTGGCCTTGTTTATTAATGTCAATTCATTTGTAAGCCATGACGGTATCGGCAAACTTATTAAGTCTTTTATCGGAGGAAAAGAAACAGTTTTATATATTATGGAATAATGGAAAGGATAGCATTTCATAAAGTTGTCCCGGATATATTTTCTCAGCGTAATGATTTGATGTCGGACATCTGGAATCAAGATGTCGTGTTTGAAAAGGGACGCTTATATCTTGTTGAGGCGGATAGCGGTAAGGGTAAAAGTACATTTTGTAGTTATGTTTTAGGTTATAGGCATGATTACTCAGGCGGGATAATGTTTGATTCTATTTCTACTTCATCGTTAACGGTTGCAGATTGGGTTAGGATACGTGAACGGCATGTAAGTTGTTTGTTTCAGGAGTTGCGCTTGTTTCCAGAGCTTACGGCATTTGAGAATGTTGAAATCAAGAATAAGCTGACTGGATATAAGACACGCCGTCAAATACTCGAATGGTTTGACATGCTTGGAATAAGTGACAAACTGGATGTCAAGATCGGTCACATGTCCTTCGGCCAGCAGCAGCGTGTGGCTATGATGCGTGCGTTGGCGCAGCCTTTTGATTTCATCCTTGCAGACGAACCTATAAGCCATCTAGATGATACAAACTCTGACACGATGGGACGGCTCATGATGAACGAGGCAAAGAGTCAGGGAGCAGCGGTGATAGTGACGAGCATAGGAAAGCACATGGATTTAGAGTACGAAAAAGTTTTCAGGTTATGAGTCTGGTTTGGAAATTATTGCGTCAGCATATAAGCGTGCCTCAATTTGGAGGATTTGCCTTTTCTAATTTGTTCGGTATGCTTATAGTGCTTCTTGGATATCAGTTTTATCGCGACGTATTGCCTGTTTTTACGTCGCAAGACAGTTTCATGAAGTCCAATTACGTAATAGTCAGCAAGAAAGTAGGTGCAGCTAACACACTTTCGGGTAGGGCAGGTCTTTTTACGAACAGTGAGATTGATGAATTGTCAAAGCAAAAGTTCGTAAATAAGATTGGCAGGTTTACGTCTACTGAATACAAGGTGGATGCAAAGATGGGGATAAACGGCCAGTCGATATTGAGCTCGGAGATTTTTTTTGAGAGCGTGCCAGATGATTTTGTAGATGTACCGTTACATGATTGGAAGTATGAGGAGGGAAGCCGCGAGGTGCCGATAATCCTGCCTCGAACATATATCAATATGTATAATTTCGGTTTTGCCCAGTCGCATTCGCTTCCTAAGATAAGCGAAGGGCTTGTCGGGATGATTGATTTCAGGATTTACATTCACGGTAATGGCCGTCATGATGAGTATAAAGGTCGTGTTATCGGATTTTCAGGCAGGCTTAACACAATACTTGTACCACAGTCGTTCATGAATTGGAGTAACTCCGTGTATTCCAACGGTACACAGTCTGAGCCGACACGCCTGCTTGTAGAGATGGTTAATCCTGCGGATGAGAACATCGCTAAATATTTGGACAGTAAGGGATTGGAAGTCGATGACGAAAAACTTCAGAATGAAAAAACTACTTACTTTTTACGATTGATGGTTTCAGTGGTTATGACCGTCGGAGCCGTAATTAGTATATTGAGTTTTTACATTTTGATGTTAAGCATCTATTTGCTTGTACAAAAAAATACGTCCAAACTTGAAAATCTTCTATTGATAGGCTACAGCCCGTTACGTGTGGCATCACCTTATGTGCTTTTAACGTTGGGACTTAACGCTTTCGTGTTAGTCATAGCCCTTGTCATCGTGTTTTTTGCGCGAGAGTATTATATGGGTGTTATCGAAACTTTGTTCCCGCAAATCGAGTCTGGTTCAGTGTTATCGGCAGTCGTGCTTGGAGTCTTGTTGTTTGTTCTCGTATCTTTGGCTAATATGTTCGCAATCAACAGGAAGATTATGAGGATTTGGAAACGTAAGGATGTGTGATATTTATTTAATTTATATTTTAAATGATTATTTGATATGGATATTAAGAAATCCGAATTTGTAATAAGCAGTCCGACATGGACGAAATGTCCTAATGATATAAAACCTGAATATGCGTTTATCGGAAGAAGTAACGTAGGTAAATCAAGTTTGATAAACATGTTGTGCAATCATAAGAATCTTGCAAAAACTTCAGCTACTCCCGGTAAGACTCTTTTGATCAATCACTTTATCATTAATAATGAATGGTATTTGGTCGACTTGCCCGGTTACGGATATGCAAAGCGTTCAAAATCCGTACAAAACAAGTTGGAGCAAATGATATCTTCATATATCCTTAACCGTCAGCAACTCGTGAATGTATTTGTCCTTATCGACATACGTCATGACCCGCAAAAAATAGACCGTGAGTTTATAGACTGGTTAGGGCAGAGCAGCATACCGTTTTCCTTGATTTTCACTAAAGCGGACAAAGTCGGTGCCCAAAAGTCGCAAATGGCCGCAAAGGAGTATATGGAGAAATTAAAAGACACATGGGAAGAACTTCCACCGTATTTCGTTTCAAGCAGCGAGACGAAAAAAGGTAGGGACGAGATACTCTCTTACATTGAAGAAATTAATGCGACGTTAAATAAGCAGTAGACTTATTATGCCTAATCCTCAAGTATATTTAGACGTACAGAATCTCACTAAGTCATTTGGCTCGCATTTATTGTTTCAAGATATATCGTTCAGCATTGCCGAAGGTCAGAAAGTAGGGCTGATAGCGCATAACGGAACCGGCAAGTCTACTTTGCTGTCAATCTTGGCCGGGATTGAAGGATATGATTCCGGACGAATCGTTTTTCGTAGAGATCTGCGTATCGGCTTTTTGGAGCAGACCCCAAAGTTCAATGATAATGACACAGTGCTCGAGGCTTGCTTCAGTAGAGGCAGCGGCGATGATTTGATATTAAAAGCCAAGCAGATATTAACAAGACTAAAGATAGGTGATTTAGAGCAAAGAATCGGCGTGTTGAGCGGTGGATTGCAACGCCGTGTTGCGTTGGCAAAGGTTCTTATAACAGAGCCTGACATGTTGGTGTTGGACGAACCTACGAACCATTTGGACTTAGACATGATCGAATGGCTTGAAGGGTATTTGTCGCAAGGCAACAAAACCCTGCTGATGGTTACGCACGACAGGTTTTTCCTTGACCGTGTGTGTTCCGTCATTATCGAGCTTGACGATAAGCGATTGTATTCCTATCGTGGAAATTACAGCTATTATCTTGAAAAGCGACAAGAGCGCATCGACAACGCGAAGGCGGAAATAATCCGGGCTAACAACTTATACCGCAAAGAGCTTGAGTGGATGCGCAGGATGCCTCAGGCAAGAGGCCACAAGGCGCGTTATAGGGAAGATGCGTTTTACGATCTTGAAAAGTCTGCCAAGCGAAGAATAGAAGAACGCCAGGTTAGGCTGAAGTCTCGAAACGTATATATCGGCAGCAAGATTTTTGAATGCCAATACATATCAAAGGCATGGGAACCGGATAAGGTCATTCTTAAGGACTTTTATTATAATTTTGCCCGTTATGAGAAAATGGGGATCGTAGGAAACAACGGAACCGGAAAATCAACATTTGTGAAAATGCTTTTGGGCTTGGAGCGTCCTGACAGTGGACGATTTGATATCGGTACGACCGTAAAGTTCGGTTATTATTCTCAAGAAGGATTACAGTTTGACGAGCAAAAGAAAGTCATAGACGTTGCTACCGAGGTGGCGAATTACGTTGATTTAGGAGGCGGAAAGCATTTGTCCGCATCTCAGTTTCTTCAATATTTCTTGTTCACACCAGAGCAGCAGTATAATTATGTGTATAAGCTCAGCGGCGGCGAGAAGCGTAAGCTGTACTTATGTACGGTGCTGATGAAGAATCCGAATTTCCTCGTATTAGACGAACCTACAAATGATTTGGATATCCAGACGTTACAGATATTTGAAGAATATTTGGCCGATTTTCCCGGCTGCGTGATAATCGTTAGCCACGATCGATATTTTATGGACAAGGTCGTAGATCATTTACTGGTATTCAAGGGGAACGGTGTGGTTAAGGATTTTCCGGGAAATTATACCCAATACCGAGAATGGCTTTCGCTGAAGAGTAAGGACGAAATCAAGGCAGAGGGTAAAAAAGAAAGTCATGCACGACAAAGGCAGCATAAAGAGAATAATCGAATGTCGTATAAGGAAAGAGTCGAATACAATCAGTTGGAGAAAGATATAGCCGCATTAGAAACCGAGCGTAAGAAAATAGAAGAGGAACTATGCAGTGGGGAGTTGTCGATAGACGAACTTACTGAAAAGAGCAAAAGGCTACCGGTACTTAAGGAAGAGCTGGATTTAAAGGAAATGCGGTGGCTTGAATTGTCTGAAAAGGAACAATGAGTATGAAAATAAGTTAAAATGACATGTAAGCTAAAGCATGAAGCATATTATTATAATATAATTTATTAATTTTGCACTTAAATTAAAAATAGTCAACTATTTGTTTCCACTCGTGAAACGAATACAATCATTAAAAATCCCCGATACATTATTATTATATGTATAGCAAAGAAGAATTATTATCTAAAAATATCACCGAGCTACAAGATTTTGCCGAGCAGATTGGAGCAAAAATCAAGTCAGGTGATAGTCAGGAAGATATTATTTATTCAATCCTTGACAAGCAAGCGGAAATAGAAAGTAGTAAGAATCCGTTGGGAACAAAGCGGCGTAGGGTTAGGATCGTAAAGAAGGATACTGACCATGTGTATTCCGTAAACGGCAAGGAGGGAGAGAACTTCGACCTTAAGAAAAACAAGGTGTCAAGCGATGCGCCGTCAATATTCAATGATAAGCCCGTAAGTGCTGCTGCCAAGCCTAAGGCCAAGAGGACGAAGACCAAGCAGGACGCTGCTGCTGAATTACAGGATGCTACGGCCGCTGACGACTCTTTGGTGGTGGAAGAACCCAACTTGTTTGATAACGAAAGCACAACTGCGCCGGTTGAGCCCCTTGTTGAAGACGCTGCCGTAGCGGAACCTGCATTTCAAGACGAAGCCGAGACGGTAGACGCTCCGCCGTTTATCCAAGATATGCAGGAAGAAAATAACGTACAGGAGAATCTGGAAACTACTGTCGTGCCGGAAGCCGAGTATGAGACCAACGAGCCTGACGACGATTCGGCAGACCAGTCTGACCTAATCGCTAAGTTGCAGGCCAAAGTGAACGCCCACAACGAGATGGCCGATGAAACGCGTGAGGCTATGGTAATGGGAGTTTGGGACGGTGATCCGGGCGACGGAACGGACTTCATCCCCGTAGTGGATTTACCGATAGAAGACCAGATGGCCACGCCAAACTTTGACATGTTCGACAATCCGACCTCTCCTGTCGACATTAACAGAGTGGCGTATGCCCAGCATCACGAGCCTGACGAGATTGAATCTACGTTCGATTTTGCCGATATTATTACGGCTAACGGCGTGTTGGAGATAATGCCTGACGGTTACGGATTCTTGCGTTCAAGCGATTATAATTACCTTTCGTCTCCGGATGACATCTATGTTTCAATCGCGCAGATAAAACGTTACGGCTTGAAGACCGGCGACGTACTTGAATGTCATGTGCGCCCTCCGCATGACGGCGAGAAGTATTTTCCGCTTACAAGCATCGACAAGATAAACGGGCGTGACCCGGCCGAGGTGCGCGACCGCATCCCATTTGATCATCTTACGCCGCTCTTCCCTGACGAGAAGTTCACATTATGCGGCAATCCGTCGACTACCAATCTTAGCACGAGAATCGTAGACCTGTTCTCTCCGATAGGAAAAGGCCAGCGTGCGCTCATAGTGGCGCAGCCTAAGACAGGTAAGACAATTTTAATGAAAGACATTGCCAATGCAATTGCGGCCAATCATCCGGAGGCATATCTGATGATGCTGCTTATCGACGAACGCCCAGAGGAGGTTACTGATATGGCACGTACCGTAAATGCCGAAGTCATAGCCTCAACGTTTGACGAGCCGGCAGAGCGTCACGTTAAGATTGCGGGAATAGTGTTGGAGAGGGCTAAGCGTATGGTAGAGTGCGGACATGACGTCGTGATATTCCTCGACTCCATTACCCGTCTTGCCCGTGCTTACAACACTGTTTCGCCTGCCAGCGGCAAAGTGCTTACCGGAGGTGTGGACGCAAACGCATTGCAGAAGCCAAAGCGCTTCTTCGGCGCGGCAAGAAACATCGAGGGCGGAGGTTCGTTGACGATTGTGGCAACCGCTTTGATTGACACCGGCAGCAAGATGGACGAAGTGATATTCGAGGAATTTAAGGGTACGGGAAACATGGAATTGCAGCTTGACCGCAACCTGAGCAACAAGCGAATATTCCCGGCCGTTAATCTTGTGGCGTCGAGCACGCGCCGTGACGACCTCTTGCAAGATAAGCTGACGCTTGACCGTATGTGGGTGTTGCGTAAGTTCATAGCAGACATGAATCCGATAGAAGCGATGAATACCATTCATGACAGGATAAGCCACACGCGTGACAACGAGGAGTTTTTGGCAACAATGAATTCCTGATGTTTCACAGCGGTTTAATGACTTTTATTTCTAAAAATTTGGTGTGAAAGGATTTTTTAAGTATCTTTGCAGCCGATTTTTAGGGTTCCGTAGCTCAGTTGGATTAGAGCAACGCCCTTCTAAGGCGTGGGTCTAGGGTTCGAATCCCTACGGAATCACAGGAAAGGACTTCCAAAAGAAGTCCTTTTCTTGTATCTATCACATTTATATTTCCGTCATCTTTCGGTTGTTCTTCTTGGTGTTTCTCCGGCCGTTCAGCCTGGCTCGTTTCCGGCTGGTGTGCAATAGGTTGTGTTTTGGCGTGCAATATGCAACCTTTCGTTGTGTAAAACGTGGCCGATTGCACGGAAAAAGGTTGCGTTTCTAATCCGGTCGTGTATCAGTGCTAAATGTGTTGATGTGTTATGAACCGGTAGGTCGTAAAGCGAAAATGTGACTGCTTTATAATTGAGGCTATGGGGTTGATAGGCAATGGTTTTGACAAACGTCTTCAGTCCAATACTAAAAAAGATTAAAAGACTTTTTATTGGAAGAAATATTTTGCTTATTCGGGAAAAGTTTGTAATTTTGCACTCTGTTTGGAATAAGTATCAAAATTAAACAAAAAACAGTAGATAGCAATGTCGAAGATTTGTCAAATAACAGGTAAAAAAGCCCAGATTGGAAATAATGTTTCACACTCGAAGCATCGCACAAAGCGCAGCTTTGACGTGAACCTTTTCAGGAAGAAGTTTTACTATGTAGAGGAACAGTGCTGGATCAGCTTGAAAATAAGTGCTGCAGGCCTGCGTTTGATTAATAAGGTAGGTTTGGATGCGGCTCTCAAGCAGGCTGTTTCTAAAGGCTATTGTGATTGGAAGGAGATTAAAGTTATAGGAGAATAATCTATCATGGCAAAGAAGGCTAAAGGAAATAGGGTGCAGGTCGTATTGGAGTGTACCGAGATGAAGAATAGCGGTCTTCCCGGTACGAGCCGTTACGTTACGACAAAGAATCGTAAGAATACGCCTGAGAGAATGGAGTTAATGAAATACAATCCTATCTTGAAGAAGATGACTCTTCATAAGGAGATAAAATAACAACATAATAAAACTGTAAGACATGGCAAAGAAAACCGTCGCTACCCTCCATGAAGGTTCAAAGGATGGTCGCGCTTATACGAAGGTTATCAAGATGGTAAAGAGCCCCAAGACAGGTGCTTATGTCTTTGATGAGCAAATGGTGCCGAATGAGGCAGTGAAAGATTTCTTTAAGAATTGATTTTATCTTATTTGTGATATTTAATGAAAAGGCCGCAATGAAATTTGCGGCCTTTTTGTTGTAAATATGAGTACATTTTATTAATTTTGTGGCAAATTACAGACTTATGGGATTATTCGGATTATTTAATAAAAGTAAAAAGGAGACGCTTGATAAGGGATTGGAGAAAACCAAGCAAAGCGTATTCTCGAAAATTGCAAGGGCGGTTGCCGGTAAGTCGAAAGTAGACGACGACGTGCTTGACAATCTTGAAGAGGTGCTTATCACGTCGGACGTGGGCGTTGACACGACGCTGAAGATAATTAAGCGGATAGAAGAGCGCGTGGCACGCGACAAATATGTCTCAGTGTCGGAACTCAACGCGATACTTCGCGATGAGATAGCCGCCTTGCTGACTGAGAATAATTCCATAGATAATGATAATTGGGATTTGCCTTCAGACCATTCTCCGTATGTCATTTTGGTTGTAGGTGTTAACGGAGTTGGTAAGACCACTACGATCGGTAAACTTGCTTATCAGTTTAAGAAGGCTGGTAAGAAGGTTTATCTCGGAGCTGCCGATACTTTCCGTGCGGCTGCGGTGGAACAGTTGACCATTTGGGGCGAGCGTGTCGGCGTGCCGGTTGTCAAGCAACAAATGGGGTCTGATCCTGCAAGTGTGGCTTTTGATACGTTGAGTTCGGCAAAGGCGAATGCGGCCGACGTTGTATTGATTGATACCGCAGGAAGATTACACAACAAGGTGGGCTTGATGAACGAATTGAAGAAAATCAAGGAAGTGATGAAAAAGGTTTTGCCCCAGGCTCCAGACGAGGTTCTTCTCGTGCTTGACGGCTCTACGGGGCAGAATGCTTTTGAACAGGCAAAGCAGTTTTCAGCTGTCACCCAGATAACCAGCCTTGCCATAACAAAGCTCGACGGCACAGCTAAGGGTGGCGTGGTGATTGGCATTTCCGACCAATTGAAAGTGCCTGTGAAGTATATCGGTTTAGGTGAAAAGATGGAAGACCTTCAGCTTTTCAATAAGACCCAGTTTGTAGATTCGCTCTTTAACGTAGAAAAGTGAAAAAGAACCAGATAGATTTTATCACCTTAGGTTGTTCCAAGAATCTCGTTGACAGCGAGATTCTGATGAAACAATTTGAAGCCAACGGATATAAGTGCACCCATGACAGCAAGAATCCTCAGGGTGAGATTGCCGTTATAAATACTTGTGGGTTTATCGGCGACGCGAAAGAGGAAAGCATAAATACGATTCTTGAGTTTGCCGAGGCCAAAGCCGCCGGGCGGTTAAGAAAGCTCTTTGTGATGGGTTGCCTTTCGCAAAGGTATAAGTCGGAATTGGAGAAGGAGATTCCCCAAGTAGACAAGTATTACGGTAAGTTTGACTATAAACAGTTGCTAAGTGACTTAGGCAAGGCGGAAATGCCGTCGTGCAACGGTAAACGGCATATTACTACTCCGCATCATTATGCTTACGTCAAGATCAGCGAAGGGTGTGACCGCCACTGCGCATATTGCGCTATACCCTTGATTACGGGCCGCCATGTAAGCCGGCCGAAAGAGGATATACTGGCCGAGGTGAAGGATCTTGTAGCTTGCGGCATAAAGGAGTTTCAAATCATAGCCCAAGAGTTGACGTATTACGGTATGGACATTGACGGTAAGCAGCATATCGCCGATCTTGTATCCGACATGGCTGATATTCATGGCGTTAAGTGGATACGTCTTCATTACGCTTATCCTACAAACTTCCCATACGAATTGTTAGATGTAATGCGAGAAAAACCGAACGTGTGCAAGTATTTGGATATTGCGCTTCAGCACATATCCGATAACATGCTTGCGGCTATGAGGCGGCATATAACAAAAGCGGAAACTTACGAGATGATAAAGCGCATAAGGAGCGAGGTGCCAGGCATTCATTTGCGTACCACGTTGATGGTAGGTTTCCCGAATGAAAGCGACGAGGATTTTGAGGAACTGATGCAATTTACGGAATGGGCAAGGTTTGAACGTATGGGGGCTTTTGCCTATTCTGAAGAGGAAGGCACGTATAGCGCTACGCATTATATGGATAATGTCAGTCAGGCCGTGAAGCAAAAGCGTCTTGACCGTCTTATGGCTTTACAGCAGAAGATAAGTTCTGAGATAGCCGAGTCGAAGGTGGGTAAAGTGTTCAAGGTGGTAATCGATCGTAAGGAAGGAGATTATTATGTCGGTAGGACGGAGTTCAGCTCTCCGGAAGTCGACCCTGAGGTGTTAATACCAGTGGATTACAAGAAGCTGCGTACCGGCACATTCTATAATGTCGAGATTACCGATGCCGAAGAGTTTGACTTATATGGAAAAGTCGTGTGACACGACGTTTGTTTGACACCGCGTAAAAAGTGTTTTGTTATGAATAATAAAAGTTTTATTTCCGAATTATCGCAACGTTTAGGGTACATTCAGGAAGATACTCAGAAAATGGTAAATACGGTAATTGACGTGATGAACGACGTATTCCAAAAAGGCGACGTTGTGGTCATACCAAAATTCGGAACTTTTGAAGTAAGAAAACGCTTGGAACGTATTGTAGTGAATCCAGGTACGAAGCAGCGCATGCTTGTCCCGCCTAAGTTAGTCTTGAATTTTAAACCGACTCCGGCAGTGAAGGAAAAATTAAAGAATGGAGGTAAGGATAATGGGTAAGTTTTTTATTCAAGACATGGCAAGGCTTGTTGCAGACAAACACGGCTTGTCGCAGCAGGAAGCGGAGACGTTTATCTCGACGCTGTTTGATGTCATAAATGAGGGGCTGCACGGTGAGAAGGTTGTTAAAGTAAAGGGACTTGGAACGTTTAAGGTGATTGACGTGCGCGAGCGTGAAAGCGTAAATGTCAATACCGGTGAGCGTGTTACGATAGAAAGTCATGGTAAGATAACGTTTACTCCTGATCCAATCATGCGTGATTTGGTAAATAAGCCTTTTGCGCAATTTGATACGGTTGTCTTAAATGACGGGGTGGATTTGGATGAGATGAGTAAAATCAAGATGCTAGACGAGCCAAATACGGTTGACGACGGCGATGTATGCAAGGCTGACATGGAAGAATCTGCTGGTGATGATGGCGAAGAGGTTGCTTCTAGAGGAGTTGAAGAAACCTTGCAAAGTTATGATGACGGCCGAACGGAGTTACAAGAAGAAGTTGTAGTGGAGAGCTCCGTTCTTATGGAAGCTGAGGTTACGGAGACAGCTGGGGATGTCGGTGGTGCTGACAAGTCTGCGGAGGAAGACGGTGGAGCTTGCCGTGAAGAGGCGGCAGATACTTGTGGTCGCAAAAATCACGTTTCATACCATAAGGTCTTAATATATTCCGTATGTGCATTATTCATCGGTGCAATATGTTTGGCGATTGGTTATTATTGGGGACGTAGTTCAGTTAAGCCCGTTGTTAGGTATAAAACGGTGCATATTATAGAGAAATCTGATGTTGATGTCGTAAGAAAAGATTCTTTGTCGCCGGCAGTTGCAAAATCTTCCGTTAATGAAACTAAGCCTGCAGTTGACTCAATATTGCACGCGAAAGGAGAGAAAAAGGAAATTACTAATAATGGTATAAATAAAACGATAAAGCCTAACTCCGGCTCATTGAAGAATGCAAGGGTTATGGTTAACACTGGCGCATATAAGATTGTTGGCACTGCTAAGACTGTAATTGTAAAGAAAGGAGAGACTCTGAAAAAGATATCAAAGTTTTATTTCGGTGACGGGATGGAGTGTTACATACAGGTACACAACGGCATAGATGATGTGACAGAAGGCATGAGGCTGAAGATTCCGAAGCTAAAATTAAAGAAGGCACTATAAAATATTTTGTGTAAATGGAAAATACGGGATTCAAGTTAGAGTCTCGTATTTTTTATTTTATACATT
>CALUFN010000083.1 GCA_944319945.1 uncultured Prevotella sp. | reverse complement strand
CTGCAAATTTAGACGCAAAATTTGTTAATCTGTCATTTTGTCCTACATATTTGTCCTCTTTTAACACAAAAAATATCACTGTTAACGGCTCTTAGTGGGAAACGGATATAATTTTACATTCGTTTGAAAAGCGTCAGGGCAGGGGGCCTTATTCAATAGGCGACCTTTCGTGTTCCGAAATGTAACCTTTCGGAACACGAAAGGTCGTTTTTTACAATGCAGAAGGCAACCTTTTATAATCACCTGGCTATCAAGCTATTGCAACATGGGGCTCTCGATGGCTTCTTTTGCGTAGCGTTCCGGTCTTGCGTGTGAAGTTTATGTCATGGCATGAAAAGATGTCACACGTGATGCCGATAAATAGTTTTTCTTATCATTTATTTCGATTACTCGATTTTTTACACTACCTTTGCAATATGAATGCAGTGTCCCGGTCTGCCGCCGGCGGCTGAAATGTCGCGGGAGGAAAGTCCGGGCAGCATAGGACGCTCCACTTCTGAAAATGGAAGCTGTCGGCGACGGCAGGAAGAGGCAGAAGAAAACAACCGCCCGCGCATCGGCGCAGGTAAGGGTGAGAAGGCGGTGTAAGAGACCACCAGTTGTCAGGCGACTGGCATGCTGTGCCCTCTGGAGGCTGCAAGTTCATGTAAACCATCGTCCGAGGGTTGTCCGCCCGATTGCATAAACGATGGAGGGTGGAACGCTTGAGCCGCGGAGTGATTCGCGGTGTAGATAAATGGCAGACGCCGCGGCATGCGCAAGCTGCAGCGGAACGGAACCCGGCTTACAGGGACACTGTTTTCTTTTTCGTCTTTTCAGTATCTGCGGCGGCAGACGTTAGTCTGTGACACGCAAGTCGTGGCGTGGCGTGCCGGCGTGATAAACAATATCATACCTATGAAAAAACGGATAATGCGGATTTGGGATTTCCTTAATGTCGGCATCTGGCACGTGAAGCGTCAGGACGTACCCTCGTGGCTCTTCTTCTTTTACGGAATAGTGAAAAAGCTACTGCTCGCCATAGAGCGCGCCACTACGAAGCGGATGGTAAATTCGGCATCTGCACTGACTTATTCCACATTGCTCGCCATAGTGCCGATAATGGCCGTAGTCTTTGCCGTAGCCAGGGGATTCGGTTACAACAAATATATAGAAAACTGGTTTCGTGACGCATTGGCGAGCCAGCCTCAGGCAGCCGAGATTATCATCGGATTCGTCAATTCGTATCTCGTGCATACCAAGAGCGGGATATTCCTCGGCGTAGGCTTGATCTTCATGTTGTGGACGGTGATAATGCTCATCAACAACATCGAGCAGACCTTCAACTATATTTGGCAGGTAAAGAAGCCGCGAAGCATATTCCGCACCATCACCGACTATATGGCCATGTTCCTTCTCATGCCGATTATCATCGTCATCACGTCGGGTATCTCGATATTCATGGCTACGATTTCAGACAGCATCGAGGGCTACGCTCTCCTGGCTCCAGTCATGCGGTTTTTCATAGCCCTGCTGCCGTACATATTCATGTCTGCGGTGTTCGTGGCGTTATATTTGTTCATGCCCAACACTAAAGTGAAGTTCAGCTGCGCCCTCGTGCCGGGCATACTCGCAGGCGTAGCCATGCAAGGCTTGCAGCTCTTTTACATTCATTCGCAGATATGGGTTAGCAGTTACAACGCCATTTACGGCTCGTTTGCGGCGTTGCCGCTGTTCATGCTTTGGGTGCAGATATCATGGACGATATGTCTCTTCGGTGCCGAGTTGTGCTATACGAGCCAGAATCTCGAGGACTTTGCTTTCAGGGCCGTTACTGAAGACATAAGCCATCGTTACCGCCTGATGCTGAGCGTGATATTGGCAGGAATGATATGCAGGAGCTTTGAAGAGGGAGGAAAGCCGTACACCGCCCTGCGTCTAAAAATGAAGACGGGAATACCGATCAGGATAGTAAACGACTTATTGTACGAGCTGACGCGCGTGCATATAATAATAGAGGTGACGAGCGACGAGAAAAGCGAGGAAAGCTATTATCTGCCGGCCGAGCCCACGTCGCGCTTAAGCGTAGGACTGCTGATAGACCGACTCGAGTCTCAAGGCCGTTGGACAATAGAGCTTGACATGCACATGCTCGACTCAGACAACTGGAAGCATGTAATCAAGTCGCGCTCGGCTTATCTCGACAGCCAGCGCACAATATTGTTGAAAGACATGTGATTTGATTTCCGATAGCAAAGGGATGTCCCTATTGATTTACCTGTTTAAGGACAAGTCGGTATATGCGCGTTAATGCAAGGCATTAATTCTGGTTATTCTTTGAAATCCTCAACCTCGGCCAAATACTTTTCAATATCCGGGTCTATCATCTTTCTCAGCTTGTTCTTGTCCAATATCCGCATTAGCACAAAATATGACAACATCAACACCACGCCCAAGAGGACTCCTATGAGCAGTATGGCCGTGCCTTCGCCGAACCCCGACAAGATAATCACCGGCATAACAAGTATGATTCCCGGCACTACAAGATGCTTACGCCTGTCATCCTCACGGTCGAGTATCCTCTGCTTGTCATACACATAGTCGGCTACTTCTTCGTCGGTAACCCCGAAGTCCCCGGCGTTCGGAAAGCCGTATTTTCCTTTGCAGCTTTCTATTTTCTCTTTTACGGCATGCTCCCAGTCGATGATTTGTCTTGTTTCCATAAGTTTTTCCTATTTACGAACAAAGGTATAACAAGTAGGTCTAAATACAAAATAAATTTGGAGAAAATGAAAATAATTATTACTTTTGTAGCTGAATATCATTCTAAATACTATTAAACATAAGTGAATATGAATTTACCTGATTTTATGTCATACTCCAATAAATTCACCAGCAGTGATTTTATTGAGAAAATATCAAGGATAGCCAAGAGGGCCGGTGCCAAGCTCGTCTATTCTGCGTTTATCTTATATTATACACTTCAGAGCGACAAGATTCCTGTTAAGGACAAGGCTATAATAATAGGCGCGCTTGGATATCTGATAAGTCCGCTCGACGTCATTCCCGACGCCATCCCTATTGCAGGGTTGGGCGACGACCTTGCGGTGCTTGTGTATGTCTTAAACAAAGTATGGGGAAATGTCTCGGATGAAATCAAGGAGAAATCAAAGGCAAAACTTACAAAATGGTTCGATGAGGACGAAATAGCCGAAATTGACAATTTGTTTGACAAGGAAAAATAATTTTGGAGCAACCATGATAATAGATTTTGATAAGATAAAGGAAGAGAGCGTAATGAATTTTAAGGGTGGGCAAGGCGAATTGCTTACCCGTAATTACGTGGACGGCAAGTGCAAGATAATGAAGAGTTGCCTTCGTCCGGGAGCATCAAGCGGACTTCACAGGCATGAAGGTAATTGCGAGATTGTTTATGTGATAAGCGGCACGGCCACTTTCCATTACGACGGCGGCGTAGAGACCGCCTCAGAAGGGCAAGTGCATTATTGTCCCGAAGGCCATTCGCATTACATGAAGAACAACACCGATAATGACCTAATCTATCTTGCCATTGTACCCGAGCATGGCAAATAGATGTCATAAAACGTAAGAGTCAACAACTTGCGGATATGAAAAAGGTGGACCAGCAAATGATCCACCTTTTTATATTATACCATATTATCCGCCTTATGCCTCAATGGCAGCTACGCCTGGAAGCACTTTGCCTTCGATAGCCTCAAGCAATGCGCCGCCGCCGGTAGAAATGTATGACACTTTGTCGGCCATACCGAACTTGTTGATACATGCAACAGAGTCGCCGCCGCCGATAAGGGAGAATGCGCCGTTGGCCGTAGCTTCTGCGATTGCGTCTGCAATAGCCTTTGAGCCGCCGATGAAATTATCAAACTCGAATACGCCGGCTGGTCCGTTCCAAAGTATTGTCTTAGCTCCTTTTATTGCTTCGGCAAAAGCCTTGCGTGTTTCAGGACCTGCATCAAGGCCTTCCCAACCGTCGGGAATATCGTTTGCGGGGCAAACTTGAGTCTTTGCATCGTTAGAGAAGTCGTCTGCGGCGATGCAGTCAGTACCGAGCACAAGGTTTACTCCGTTTTCTTTAGCATTTTTTATTACGTCGAGAGCTACGTCAAGTTTGTCGTCCTCGCAGATAGACTTGCCTATCTTTCCTCCTTGCGCCTTTGCAAAGGTATAAGTCATGCCGCCGCAAAGGATAAGGTTGTCAACCTTGCCGAGCAGGTTTTCGATGATTCCGATCTTCGTTGATACCTTAGAGCCGCCCATGATTGCAGTGAACGGGCGCTTGATGTTGCTAAGCACATTGTCAACGGCGTTGACCTCTTTCTCCATAAGATAACCGAGCATCTTGTGGTCTTTGTCGAAATATTCGTCGATCACTGCCGTAGAAGCATGCTTGCGGTGAGCGGTGCCGAAGGCGTCCATTACGTAGCAGTCTGCGTATGAGGCCAGCTTCTTTGCAAATGCCTTTTGGCGTTCTTTCATTTCCTTCTTAGCTTCTTCGTATGCAGGATCAGCCTTATCTATGCCTACGGGCTTGCCTTCCTCCTCAGGATAGAAGCGCAGGTTCTCAAGCAGCAAAGCCTCACCAGGCTTTAATTCTGCGGCCTCCTTGTCTGCATTAGCGCAATCAGGAGCGAACTTTACGTCAACACCGAGGTGCTCGGATACGTTCTTAACTATCTGGCTCAATGAAAGTTTAGGGTTCACCTTACCTTTAGGCTTACCCATGTGGCTCATCATTATGATACTACCGCCGTCGGCAAGAATCTTCTTTAACGTAGGAAGGGCGCCGCGAATACGGGTGTCGTCTGTTACATTTCCGTTTTCATCCAATGGCACGTTGAAGTCAACGCGCACGATTGCTTTTTTCCCAGCAAAATTGAATTGTTCGATTTTCATATTTACCTTAATTTATTGAAGTATGTTGATCTTTCTTGCAAAGATAAGAAATAATGTTGATAAGTCGTATTTGTTAAATAATAATTTTACGATTTTTGACACGCTCGTAACGGTTATGTAATGTCTGCTTGACAATTCATTTGAAATTAAAGTCGTGAAACGTTATGGCGTTTTGATTAAAAATGGTTACTTTTGCGCATTAAATTAAATGCAAACTTTTTGAAGACATGAAAGATTCCGTTATAATAATTAGTGGCGGCATGGACAGCACCACCTTACTTTACGACATGAAAGAGCGCATTGCCTTAGGCATATCGTTTGATTACGGCAGTAATCATAATGAGCGTGAGATACATTTTGCGCAGCTGCATTGCGAGCGTATCGGGATTAAGCATATCATAATAAGACTCGGTTTTATGCATGAATATTTCAAAAGCTCACTGTTAGAAGGAGCTGACGCCATACCTGAAGGCCATTACGCCGATGAGAACATGAAGTCGACGGTAGTACCGTTCCGTAATGGCATAATGCTTTCAATTGCGGCGGGAATTGCTGAAAGCCACGGGCTTAAGTACGTGATGATGGCAAACCACGGCGGCGACCATGCCATATATCCTGATTGCAGGCCTGAATTTGTCAAGGCAATGAGTGAAGCTACTAAAACAGGTACTTATCCTGGAATAGAAATCATAGCTCCGTACACTAACATGACTAAAACCGACATAGCGCGCCGCGGTAAGACTTTGGGCATTGACTATGCAGAAACGTGGAGCTGTTATAAGGGAGGCGAGCATCATTGCGGCAAGTGTGGGACGTGTGTTGAGCGTAAAGAGGCTTTGCGTGATGCCGGGATAGCCGACACCACTGAATATGACGGATAAGCGGTTGCCGTAAAGGCACGGAAAGGATGTTAATAACATCGTATTAGGAAAATGATAAATCCAAATTTTATTAAAAGGACATTTTTTTAATTCCGTTTGTTGAAAAAGGACTATCTTTGCATTTTAATAATGCCAAACGGCATAGCCGTTAAAAAGGCATGAAGGTGACTGATATCAATGCGGAGCAAGCATTATGCTTTCTTCGCATTTACATGTTCGGTTTTTAGGGAAAAGATTTGATTTAGGTAACATTTATGGTAAAGTATAATATTAATAATAAGGATAAGAAAGAAGCGGCTTACCGCTCTCTCGTAAATCCTAAGCAGATGAACGGATTGAAGGTGAAGATCGTGAACATTCTGCTGAAAAAGAAAAAATATAGGGACAAGGATTATTCGGCCAAACGCCTGGCCGAAGACTTGAAGACAAACTCACGCTACGTCTCGGCTGCGGTGAACGTTTGTTTTAATATGAATTATACGTCACTGGTAAATAAATACAGGATAGAGAAAGCTAAGGTGCTGCTATCCGATAAGAAGTGCCGTAACTTGAGGATGGAAGAGATAAGCGATATGGTGGGGTTCTCAAACCGACAGTCATTTTATGCGTCTTTCTATCGGTTCACGGGCATGACTCCGAGGCAATATAAAATGGATTGTATAAATAAAGAGACAATATGACAAATTCGGATTTTAAATATGCAGATGAACGTTTTGCCGATGTTCAGATGTTGCGTTACCGTTTAAATGATTTCGAGTCGTTGTCGTTGAATCGGAAAATATTTATTTATTGCCTGTCTCAGGCTACATTATACGGAAGGGATATTACGTTTGAACAGTTCGGAAAATATAACTTGTTAATAAGGAAGACACTTGAGGCCGTTTATGTCAATTATGACGGTGATAGGAACTCGGATGAGTTTAAGGCCCTTGAAGAATATCTGAAAAGAGTTTGGTTCTCAAGCGGAATATACCATCATTACGGGTGCGATAAGTTCTCACCGAAATTTTCCGAATGTTTTTTCGTTGAAACACTTAAACACTTAAATCCCGAACTCTTGCCGTTACACAACTGTAAGACAGTTGAAGCATTGTGCGGCTTGATCGTTCCGGTAATGTTTCATCCCGACGTCCTCCCCGTAAAAGTAAATAAGAAGGACGGCGACGATCTTGTGCGTACTTCCGCGTGTACTTTTTATGAGAATGTCACCCAAGAAGAGGTGGAATCTTATTACGCCTCGAAAAAAGATACAGCTGCAGACCAGCCTTTGTCATACGGATTAAATACTACGGTGGTCAAGAAAGACGGCAAGATATGTGAAGAAGTCTGGAGCATGGACGGCAAGTACGCTAAAGCCATTGAGAAAATAGTATATTGGCTAAATAAGGCTTCTAAATTTGCGGAAAATGATAAACAACGCAAGGTAATAGAGACCCTTATCAGGTATTATAAGTTTGGCGACCTGCATGATTTCAATGAATACTGCATTGAATGGGTGTCGGAAACGGAGTCGCAAGTTGATTTTATTAACGGGTTTATAGAAGTATATGACGATCCGTTAGGATTAAAGGGCACTTGGGAAGGACTTGTAGAGTATCGTGATCAAGAAGGTACACGGAGGACGAGGCTCATAAGTGACAACGCCCAATGGTTTGAGGACAATTCCCCGATAGATGATAGGTTTAAGAAGAAGCACGTTAATGGCGTTTCGGCAAATGTGATTTGCGCGGCAATGCTTGGCGGAGGAGAGTATCCGTCTACTGCGATAGGAATCAATTTGCCGAATGCTGATTGGATACGTGCGAGATATGGAAGTAAAAGCGTCACAATCAGCAACATAATAGCCTCATACAATGAAGCCGGACGAAGCTCGGGATTTAAAGACGAGTTTGTCATAGATGAAGAAACAAGGGATTTAATCTCTAAATATGGAGATATTTGTGACGTAATCCATACGGATTTACACGAATGTTTGGGGCACGGAAGCGGACAATTACTTCCAAGTGTTGATCCTGATGCGCTTAAAGCTTATGGCAATACGATAGAAGAAGCACGGGCGGATTTGTTCGGCTTGTACTATATTGCTGACGTGAAATTGGTGGATTTAGGACTTTTGCCCGACGAAGACGCTTATAAGGCTGAATATTATTCATATATAATGAATGGTATGCTAACGCAACTAGCACGCATAAAAGAAGGAAGTAGCATTGAGGAAGCCCACATGCGCGACCGTGCGTTGATAGCGCATTGGTGTTATGAGAAAGGCCGTGACAGTAATGTAATAGAGCTGGTAAAAGTAAATGATAATACTTATGTGAAGATTAATGATTACAAACGTCTTCGTATGTTATTTGCAGAATTGTTAGCCGAAGTTCAACGGATAAAGAGCGAGGGGGATTTTGCGGCAGCCCGAAACTTAGTTGAAGCATACGGCGTAACAGTTAATAAGGATTTGCACGAAGAAGTATTACGCAGGTATGCGAAGTTGGGCATTCCCCCTTATAAAGGATTTATAAATCCCGTTTTAAAGCCACAATACACTGACAACGGCGAAATAATTGATATAATTGTAGATTATACGGAAACTTACGGACAGCAAATGTTGAGATATAGTAAAGAATATTCCACATTGATTTGAAATAATAAAATGGCACCGGAAACACAAGATAAGATTAAGGAGATAAAAAGCAGGTTCAGGCTCTCTATGAACGGAGTGGCGGCTCAGTCTATGCGCGACAAAGGATTAGGCTATAAGATCAATTGGGGTATAGGCCTGCCAGCCCTGAAAGATATTGCTTCAGAATATGGTAAGGATTACGAGTTAGCCATAGCATTATGGAAAGAAGATGTAAGGGAATGTAAGATTCTTGCCACCTTAATAATGCCTGCCGAGGAGATTTCGGAAGACCTTATTGAATTATGGGTTGGACAAATTAATAATCAGGAAATAGCCGAAATGGCTTCTTTCAATCTTTTCCAATACGTAAGTGATGCGAAAGCCGTGTCTATGAGATGGATTGCTGCTGAAAACGCTATGAAGCAAATCTGCGGTTATCAAGTCATTTCACGTCTGCTTTTGAGAAATGAAGATTTCACCGAACGTGAGATTAATGAATTGTTAGACCAGGCTCAAGCTGCTATGGGAGACGCAAACATATCAATCCAACATGCTGTTGTGAACATGTTGTCACGCTTTGCAGCAAAGAGGCCTGATTATAGAAAAATGTTGAAATCATGGTTTAAATCGTTTGATTTAGATATTTTTTGACTACTGAAACGCCTGATATACGAAAAATGTTGTAATTTTGTAAAAGGATTCTGAATATGTAGATATGAAAACCAATTCTACTGAAACAGCCAAGCAGATATTAGCAAATTATCTCGAAGTCAATAATTGTCGTAAAACTCCAGAAAGGTTTGCCATTCTCGAGGCTGTGTATAGTTTTGGCTCTTATTTCTCCATGCAGGATTTGAAAAACAAATTGGTTGAACGCAACTTCCCCGTAAGTACGGCCACGCTTTATAACACCATGAGGTTACTTATGGACTTACGCCTTGTCTTATGCCAGCGTTTGCAGCAGGGCATGCGTTATAAGGCGTGTTATGCAGACAACCGTTGTTACCAAGTATGTACCGTATGCGGCAAGACAAAGGAATTAAAGATTGCCGACATTGTAAATGTCTTTGATAATATGCATTTGAAACGTTTTAGGAAAGACAATTTCTCAATGTATATATATGGTATATGTAGTACTTGTCAGGCTGTATTGACAAGACAAAAAAACAAGAAATAATTAAACAATATTTATAATATGGAAAAAGGCAAAGTTGACGTATTGCTCGGTTTACAATGGGGCGACGAAGGCAAAGGTAAAGTTGTAGATGTTCTTACGCCTAATTACGATATCATCGCAAGGTTCCAGGGTGGTCCTAATGCAGGACATACGCTTGAGTTTGAAGGTGAAAAATATGTTTTAAGGAGCATACCTTCAGGTATATTCCAAGGCGGTAAGGTAAATATCATCGGTAATGGCGTTGTATTGGCTCCGGATCTTTTCATGGAGGAAGCTAAGGATTTGGAGAAGACCGGGCATCCGCTTAAAGAACGTCTTTACATATCTAAGAAAGCACATTTGATAATGCCGACGCACCGACTTCTTGACGCAGCGTATGAGTCGGCAAAAGGAAAGAATAAAGTAGGGACGACCGGTAAAGGCATCGGTCCGACATATACGGATAAGATCTCAAGAAACGGCTTGCGCGTAGGTGACATATTTGAGGATTTCAACAAGAAATACAACGAGCACAAAGCTCGTCATGAAAGGATCTTACAATCACTGGGATATACAAATTATGATTTGTCGGAAATCGAGAAAAAATGGATGGAAGGTATTGATTATATCCGACAATTTAACATCGTTGATTCCGAGAATGTTGTGAATAAGGCTCTTAACGAAGGTAAAACCATTTTGTGCGAAGGTGCACAAGGAACGATGCTTGATGTAGACTTTGGTAGTTATCCCTTTGTTACGTCTTCAAATACGATTTGCGCCGGAGCTTGCACAGGTTTAGGCATAGGCCCCAATAAGATAAACGAGGTGTATGGTATAATGAAGGCTTATTGTACACGCGTAGGTGCGGGACCGTTCCCGACGGAGCTATTCGACGAGACCGGTAGTAAGATTCGTCAGTTAGGTCATGAATATGGAGCCGTGACGGGACGCGAGCGTAGGTGTGGTTGGATTGACCTTGTCGCTTTGCGTTACTCAATAATGATCAACGGCGTAACCAAGCTGATAATGATGAAGAGCGACGTGCTGGATGGCTTCGGCACAATAAAGGCTTGTGTAGCATATAAGCGTAACGGTGAGATAACAAGAGACTTCCCTTATAATATTGAAGAAGGCATCGAGCCTGTTTATAAGGAACTTAAGGGCTGGAATACCGATATGACGGGAATGACGAGCGAAAGTGAATTTCCCAAAGAGTTCGTAGACTATATTAACTTCCTTGAAGCAGAATTGGATACTCCGATTAAGATTGTTTCAATCGGTCCAGATCGTGAACAGACAATCGTAAGAAGTTAAAGACTGGTTATTAAATAAAATAATTAAAAATGAACAAGCCTTCCATCCCAAAAGGAACGCGCGATTTCTCGCCGTCAGAAATGGCGAAGCGTAATTATATTTTTGATACGATAAAGTCGGTATTCTCGTTATATGGTTTCAAGCAAATAGAAACTCCCGCAATGGAAACATTGCAGACATTAATGGGAAAATACGGTGCCGAGGGGGATAAGTTGCTTTTTAAAGTATTGAACAGCGGCGATTATCTCAATAAGATAAGTTCGGAAGACTTATTAAGCGGAAATTCGTTACATTTAGCGGCTCGGTTGTGTGAGAAGGGACTTAGATATGACTTAACGGTTCCGTTCGCACGCTACGTCGTAATGCACAGGGATAATTTGCAAATGCCGTTCAAGCGTTATCAGATACAACCCGTGTGGCGTGCAGACCGCCCTCAAAAGGGCCGTTATAGGGAGTTTTACCAGTGTGACGCCGATATTGTCGGAAGCGATTCATTGCTTAACGAGGTCGAACTCGTACAAATTATTGATACGGTATTCCAAAAGTTTGGCATACGTGTACAAATAAAAATCAATAACCGCAAAATACTTGCAGGTATAGCAGAATACATCAACGAAAGGGATAAGATTGTCGATATAACGGTTGCCATTGACAAACTTGACAAGATAGGCATTGACAACGTAAATGCCGAATTGGCTGAAGCCGGTTTGAGTGCTGATGCAATAGATAAACTGCAGCCCATAATTGCAATGCAAGGCGGTAACGAGGAAAAACTTTCGGGTATGAAAGATATCCTTGCAGACTCTCCTATCGGTCAAAAAGGTATAGAAGAGTTACGTTATATATTTAGCGTACTTGAGTCTGTGCCATTGAAGAATGATGTGGAGTTTGATTTGACTTTGGCACGTGGCTTGAATTATTACACCGGAGCCATATTCGAGGTTAAGGCAATGGACGTACAAATCGGAAGTATTACAGGCGGAGGGCGTTATGATAATCTTACCGGAATATTCGGAATGCCTGGTCTTAGCGGCGTAGGAATCTCGTTCGGGGCAGACAGGATATTTGACGTGCTTAATACATTAAACTTGTATCCTGATGATGCCATGAACGGAACACAGGTGTTATTTATAAATTTCGGAGAAAAAGAAACTGCTTATTGTTTGCCCATTATGGCTAAAGTCAGGGCAAGCGGGATTTCCGCCGAGATTTATCCGGATGCGGTGAAGATGAAAAAGCAGATGAGCTATGCCAATAATAATAACATTGGTTATGTAGTTCTTGCCGGCGAGAACGAAATAAACGAAGGCAAAATCACCTTAAAGAACATGGCGACCGGCGAACAGCATCTAGTAACCGCAGATGAAATGATCCATAAGATTAAAGGTGAATAAGTAAACATTGTTGCGATGAAAACAGCCAAACTTATTTTAGGCGCATTGTTTTGCCTTTTTGTCACTTCGGCTTTCAGTCCGGAACAAAAGGTCAAGATTTTCATGATCGGTGATTCGACCATGGCCAATAAGGACATCAGTAACGGTAAACTTGAACGCGGCTGGGGAATGATGCTTAAGAATTTCTTCAGTGATGACGTCGTCGTTGACAACAATGCATTAAACGGACGCTCGTCTAAAAGTTTTATAACCGAAGGACATTGGCGTAAGGTGGTTGACCAAATAAAACCCGGCGATTATGTTTTCATCCAGTTTGGCCATAACGACGAGAAGAAGGATACGGCGCGCCATACGGATCCGGGAACGACCTTTGACGCTAATCTTCGTAAATTTGTGAGCGAAACACGCCAAAGGGGTGGCATACCAGTACTGTTCAACAGCGTAGTGAGGAGGACGTTCACCGACAGTAAGACGGCCGTTGAGGATGATGACAAACGCGACAACACGTCAAAAGAGCTTGTTGAGGGCGATGTCTTAGTAGACACTCACGGCGATTACTTGACTTCACCGAAGAATGTTGCGGAAAAGGAACATGTCGTGTTTATTGACGCAAATAAGATTACTCATGACCTTGAACAAGGATTAGGAGTAGAAGGTTCCAAGAAGTTGCACATGTGGTATAAGCCAGGAGAAGTGCCTTCGCTGCCGGACGGACGACAAGACAACACTCACTATAACGTGTTCGGGGCATACGTAGTTGCCGGGCTTTTGGCTGATGCGGTAGCTGATAAAGTGCCTAAGTTGAAAAAATATTTGCGCCATTTTGATATTTCAGTCGCAAAAGACGGCAGCGGATTATTCTTCGACGTTCAAGAAGCCGTTGACAATGCGCCCGTAGGAAAACCTACAACAATATTGGTAGGTGAAGGAGTTTGGCGTAAACCTACATTACCAAAGGATAAGAACATCAAATTCATTATGCGTCAAGGTGCTGAATGGGATGATGAGAAGTAATGTAAGGTACCATACATTGTAATGTGATACTGCCGTGTGATTGGTTCTCTTTCCATCTCACGGCAGCATCATGTTGAGGTGTTGGGCTTAATCATGACGGATGTTGGTTTGAATCCCTCATTTTGTTTTTCAGTTTGTCTAAAATATATTGGTAATAATCCTTTGGATCCATATCTTTCGGGAAGAGTTTGCCTAAAAGGAATTTAAGCTCTTTCGGCGTATGGAGCGCAGCATTATTTAGGTTTAAGATAAATTCGTCTATTTTGCCAAGCTCATAGCAGCAAGCTGCAAAAAAGGCGTAACCGTTGTGCCAATCCTTGTAATGCCTGAAAAGGATTTTAAACATCTTGTAAGATATCATCGGTTCGCCGCATTCATACACGGTGATCGCTATTCTCATAAAGATGTACGGTGAGCATCCAGACGACTTGATGGCTTGGATGAAATATTTCTTTGATTCAAGTAAGCAGCCGCTGCCGATCAGCAGGTTGCCACGATATATGAGCATCTCGTTATGGTTGCAGCAAAGTTTTTCGGTCTTGTCCATTACGGCCATGCTCTCTTTTATCCTGCCTAAGCGGCACAGGGCGAAAGCCATGTCCTTATATATGTCTATGAGATTAGGCGATTGCGGTGGCGACAGTTGTTCGGCTTTCTTTAGATGGATTATGGCTTCTTCGTATTTATCAAGGAGCAGGCAGCAAAATCCGATAAGCATTTCGCCGTTATCGTCGTCGGGACACAGCTTTATGTATTTCTTGTAATACTCCAGCGCACCTTCATAGTTGCCGAGATTATACAGTCCGTTGGCCTTATTAAGCAGGGCGGCTGAGTTTTTCGGGTTGATGGCTATTGAGTATTCGCTGCTTCTTATAGAGTCTTCAATGTTCCTGCTGTAGAATTGCGTTGACGCAAGTTCGTTCCAATAGTGTGTGGAGTATGGGTTTTCGTCAATCAACTCATTAAACAGTTTTTTGCTTTTTTCATACTCGCCCTTTCCCATCATCAGCCGTGCCATTTGTTCTTTATATTCGGGTGAATCAACGTCTTCCGAACGCTTCAGCCATTTTTCGGCATGCTCAATGTCGTTATAATCAATCAGCAAAGCCGCCGCATCTATGAGATAGTCGTCTTTTTCATCTTCGTCGATAATGTCATACTGTTCCTCAAGATACTTGTCGGCTTCTTTGTTTTTTCCTTCATAAAGCAGGATTTCCGCCTTCATGTAGAAATATTCAATGTCTGACTTGTCTTCTATTTGTTCCGTGTAATATTCCGCTTTGGTTACATTGTCTTTGTTCAACAAGGCCATTCTCGCCTTGAAAAGCAGCGGTGCCGAGCTTCCAGGATATATGGAAAGGGCTTTTTCTACAATATCCTTTGCCCGGGCGATGTCTCCATGATTATAATAATATTCGGCAATGTCAATCAGCTCTTCAGAGTCGAGTGACGCATATTGATCGTTTTTTCCGGCGTCTTCAAATCTTTTCATGACATCCTTAAATTCGTCGGAAAGGAAATAATCTTCAGAGTTGTATGACATTTTCTTCAGGTTAATGACGTAAAAACCGTGAGCGTGTGTCAAAATTATTGAGGTCTCCGGATACAAGAACTTGGCGTCTTGCCAGTTGGCTCAGGCGAACTCTTTATTTTGACACACCCTCACTTTTCTTGATTTACTTGTTGATTTTAGACCATGTGTCCTTTAGTCCGACGGTCTTATTATAGATCAGGTGTCCGGGCGTAGAGTCAAGGTCGGCCATAAAATATCCGATGCGTTGGAATTGCAGGTACTCGCCGGGCTTCTTTTCAGCTGCGTAGTCTTCCACGTAGCAGTCATTCATCACCGTAAGCGAGTCAGGATTAAGAAGCTCCCTGAAGTCACGATCGTCGGCTGACGGGTTTTCCACATTGAACAAGCGGTCGTAAACCCTGATTTCCGCTTTCTTGCAATGATCCACGCTTACCCAATGGAGCGTGCCCTTCACCTTGCGGTTGGCGCCTTCCATTCCGCTCTTGCTCAGTGGGTCGTATTCAGCCTGTATCTCAGTGATGTTGCCGTCGGCGTCTTTCGTGCATCCCGTACATTTTACGATGTATGCGTTTTTCAGGCGCACTTCGCGTCCAGGCGTCATGCGGAAGAATTTCTTCGGAGCGTCTTCCATGAAGTCGTCGCGCTCTATCCATAGATTCTTGCTGAACGTTATCGTATGCGTGCCGTCTGCCTCGTTCTCCGGATTGTTTACCGCTTCCATCACTTCTTCCTGCCCGTCAGGATAGTTGGTTATGACGAGCTTTACCGGATTGAGCACGGCCGACACCCTGATAGAGCGTTTGTTGAGGTCCTCGCGCACGGCCGCCTCGAGCAGGGCCATGTCGTTAAGCGCGTCAAACTTAGTGTAACCGATGCTGTCGATGAAGTTTCTTATGCTCTCGGGCGAATATCCTCGGCGGCGCATGCCGCATACTGTGGGCATACGGGGGTCGTCCCAGCCGTTCACCTTGCCTTCGTCTACCAGCGCATGCAGTTTTCTCTTGCTCATCACCGTGTATGTGAGGTTTAAGCGGTTGAACTCGATCTGCCTCGGACGGAAGTCGTTAATGTTGTAGCCTTCACCTTCATACACTTTCAGCTCGTCGATGAACTTATCGTAAAGCGGACGGTGTGGCACAAACTCGAGCGTGCATATCGAGTGGGTCACGCCCTCGAAATAGTCGCTTTGCCCGTGGGCGAAGTCATACATCGGGTATGCGTGCCACTTCGTGCCCGTGCGGTGGTGCGGTGTGTGGATTATACGGTACATTATCGGGTCGCGGAAGTGCATGTTGGGGTTGGCCATGTCGAGCTTGGCTCGCAACACCATAGAGCCCTCCTCGGCCTCGGGAGTGTTCATCTTATGGAACAGCTCGAGACTTTCCTCTACCGGGCGGTCGCGATAGGGCGACGGCGTGCCGGGTTGCGTGGGCGTGCCTTTCTGCTGCGCTATCTGCTCGCTTGTCTGTTCGTCTATGTAGGCCTTGCCTTCCTTGATCATCCATTCTGCAAAATCCCAAAGCTGCTGGAAATAGTCTGACGCATAATATACGTTAGCCCAATGGAAGCCCAGCCATTTTATGTCGTTGAGTATGGAGTCAACGTATTCGGTGTCTTCCTTGCTCGGGTTGGTGTCGTCGAAACGCAGGTTGCACGTGCCGCCGTATTTCTCGGCCACGCCGAAGTCCATGCAAATGGCCTTTGCGTGGCCTATGTGCAGATACCCGTTGGGCTCGGGCGGAAAACGCGTCTGAATCTTGCCGCCGTTCTTGCCGTCGGCCAAGTCTTTTTCTACGATCTGTTCTACAAAGCTGAGACTTTTCTTCTCTTCTGTATTCTTCTCTTCTGTAACCATATCTGTGATTGTTGTTTTTTCTGTTATACGGTTTCACCTTCCGCGCTGAGCGGCGTAGCTTTGGCGTGACGGGCCTTGAGTCCTAAGCCGCGTTCTTATTTTATACCTCTCTTATTAAGTGCTTCAGAATATCTTGCCGCGTTTTCCAAGTGTTCTTCGTAAGTCACCGCGAAATTATGGGTGCCGCTGAAGTCTTCTTTGGCGCACATGTAGAGATAGTTGTGGCGCACGTGGTTGAGCACGGCGTCAATGCCAGCCACGGTAGGAATCCTTATCGGCCCCGGCGGCAGTCCGGTGTTTTTATACGTATTATACGGACTGTCTATCGTGAGCATGTTGTGGTATATGCGGCGTATGCCGAAATCTTTCCCCCCAAACTTTATCGTCGGGTCGGCTTGGAGCGGCATGCCGGTTTTCAGCCTGTTATAATACATACCGGCCACCATCGGCTTTTCGGCGTCGTTGGCCGTCTCCTCGTCAACTATGCTGGCAAGGGTCATCACTTCCTCTTTGGTCATTCCCATCGCCTCGGCCTTTTTCTCACGTCCGAAATTCCAGAATTTCTTGCTCTCGGCGTCCATCTTGTCGAGCAATTTGCTTACCGACGTGTTCCAATACACTTCGTAAGTGTTGGGAATAAACATGCATAGCATGGTCTCGGGCTTATACCCGTATTTTGCGCATGTGGCCGAGTCGGTCAGGGCCATGAGTATCTCTGCGCTGTCGGCCATCAGCTTTTTCGACAGTGCCCCAGCCAGCTTGTCGGCCGTGCGCACGTTGGGAATAGTGAGTTTCACCGATGCCTGAAGCCCGTTTTTCAGTTTCCTGAACACTGTAAAGGCACTGTTGCCTTGCTCTATCTCGTAGCGGCCCGTGCGTATGTGCTCTTCGTAAGAGCTGTGCCTTACGAGTGTCTTGAAACCCGACATCGAGTGGTGCGTTGACATTGTGTCAAGTTTGGCATATACGGAGTCTATGTCGTCGTCGTCGTCGATATACACGTAGCGGCTGCCGTCGCCGGCAAGCATCGGCGTAAAGAAATAATAATAGCATAAGAACAGTATTACTGCCAAGCATGCTACGGCTGGAATTACAAATTTCTTTGAGCCTATTTTTTTCATTTTTCCCAATAGTTTTTGTGCGCAAAATTACATTTTATTTTTGAAAATGGATGCTTTATTCCATTATATTTTTATCATCCGGCGTATTCTTATCAGATAACACGAGCCAGACGTTTTACGTTGTGTCCCAGTGGAATGCAGCCATTACAGGGGCGATAACGTTGTTTAACAGCTCGTAGTTAAATGTAGTTAACGCTTTTGCGGCATTTATTCCGGTTAACGTTCCGTGAATGCCGCCGGCGCACGGAAATAGCGACTCAGCATGAAATACGCAAGATTTTATTCATATTGTAACTGTTTGATGAAGAGAAAGTTATGTGTTTGTTGTGAAACAATCGCATGATATATCTGCAAAACGTGGTCTTTTACGCTCTGAATCGTGGCCTTTTGCAGCGTAAAAGGCTACGAACGGTATCTGCAAAAGCCGCTAAATCCATTTGAAAAGCGGCTCTTTGGGGGCGTAAAGGCATATTTCGGCATGCCAAGCTGCTGCTGCTTGCATGTTTGAGCGCTTTTTATTGCCTCCGTCACGGCTGTTTCGTAAAAATCGAATGTAAAGGAAATGGAATCGTCTGATTGTTAAACAATGTTCAGCTGCTTGCCTAACGCGGCCATAGGGTAGGGGCGGTAAGCGTCTTGTGCAGTCGGCGTCATTGCCCGTCTGCTTGTTTTATTATTGCATAAGTTGGTACGCTCATTTAAAATAGGTATGCGCACGTTGGCCGCAAGTTTGGAAAATACCTACTTTTTGTGATTGCGTTATTCGTGGATTTTTTGTTATTTTGCAGTCGGATTGCAGTCGAAGACGGTGTTTCCGAATCGTAACGATAATAAACGATAGCGAACAATGAAAAACAACAAGATGTATGAGGCCGACGACAAGATGATCTCGCTCATCGCCGACAATTACAATATACTGCAGAGCCTTGGCAGGTTCGGCGTCAACTTGGGCTTCGGAGACAAGACCGTGCGCGAGGTCTGCGAGGACCAGGGTGTGGACACTTACACGTTTCTCGCCGTGGTGAATTTCACGATCAACGGTTACCGCGACTTCAACGACGACGAGCGTTTCTCAATTCCTACGCTGTTACACTACCTGAAAGCGTCGCACGAGTATTATCTCAACTTCCAACTGCCATCGATACGCAACGAACTTAAGGCAGCTTTAGATGAAAACGACAATCTGGCACGGCTGATTATGAGGCTGTACGACGAGTATGCCCACGAGATAAGAAAGCACATGCAGTATGAGGAGAAGACAGTGTTCCCCTATGTTGACCGACTGCTGGCAGGCAAGGCCGACGACGGCTACGACATGGAGACATTCTCAAAAAAGCACGGACAAACAGACTTGAAGCTGAAGGAACTGAAGAACATCATCATAAAATATCTGCCGAGCGACATGAAGCACAACAACCAGCTGACGGCTACACTCTATGACCTTTACAATAATGAGGAATGGCTCGAAAACCACTCGCAAGTGGAGGAGCGCATATTCATTCCTGCGATACGAACGCTTGAGCGTAAGTATAAGCAAAACGACGTAAGCGTGAAGATATCCAAGATGATAAGCCGCAACGGCGACGGCGGCGAATCGCTTAGCGACAGGGAGAAAGACGTCATCGTCAGCCTCGTGCAGGGCATGGCCAACAAGGAGATAGCCGACCATCTGTGCATATCCGTCAACACGGTGATAACCCATCGCCGCAACATAGCCCGCAAATTACAGATACACAGTCCGGCCGGGCTTACGATTTACGCCATAGTCAACAATCTTGTCGATATCTCAGCCGTGAAGCTGTAGGGCGGCATGCGCCCGTATGGCATGCGCTTTTGCCGGCAACGCAGACCGGTTGACGGCCGGCAAAGTGGACGCTGATGCCGTCCAAGCACCTATCTTATTGATTATGAACGGCAAATTATGCATTATGGATTAAAAACATTTGCCCGTGTCGATGAAAAGTTATAATTTTGCACGCGGATATACAAATCAAAAGAAATATTTAAGAAAGATGACTCACAATTTATTGAAAGGCAAGCGCGGCATAATCTTCGGCGCGCTCAATGAAGATTCAATCGCGTGGAAGGTTGCAGTGAAAGCCGTTGAAGAAGGCGCTCAGATTACTTTGAGCAACACCGCAATGGCACTTCGCATGGGTACGCTTGACGAATTAGGCAAGAAACTGAACGCCCCCATAATAGCAGCCGACGCTACAAGCGTGGAAGACCTTGAGAAGGT
Organism: uncultured Prevotella sp.; assembly: GCA_944319945.1. Taxonomy (GTDB): domain Bacteria; phylum Bacteroidota; class Bacteroidia; order Bacteroidales; family Bacteroidaceae; genus Prevotella. The sequence continues at coordinate 44,126 of CALUFN010000083.1, read as the reverse complement.
TTTCTCAGAGTCGGTACGCCTGCTGGGCGGTAAAATCGACTTCATGCTCCATTCTATCGGAATGAGTCCCAACGTCCGCAAACACCGCACATACGACGACCTAGATTACAATTACCTGCAGAAGACTCTTGACATCTCTGCCATTTCGTTCCATAAGATGCTGCAGGTGGCCAAGAAGCAGGATGCCATTGCAGAGTACGGCTCGGTTGTAGCATTGACTTATGTCGCAGCCCAGCGCACCTTCTTCGGATATAACGACATGGCCGACGCTAAGAGCATGCTTGAGAGTATTGCACGCAGTTTCGGTTACATCTACGGCCGCGAGAAGAACGTCCGCATCAACTGCATCTCGCAGTCGCCTACGCCTACTACGGCTGGTAAGGGCATCAAGGACATGGACAACCTGATGGACTTTGCCAACAAGATGTCTCCGCTCGGCAATGCCACGGCCGACGATTGTGCAGACTATTGCGTCATGATGTTCTCAGACCTCACTCGCAAGGTGACTATGCAGACCCTTTACCATGACGGCGGATTCTCTTCAATGGGCATGAGCCTTCGTGCCATGAACCAATACGCAAAAGACCTTGCGCCGTATGAAGATGAAAACGGAAAGATAATTTACGGATAAGCTAATAAATAATTAAGAGTTAAGAAACGAAGTTCTGCGTTTCTTAACTCTTAATTATTTCCAAGCGTCTCTCAGTGCCGGCATGCTGGGGAATATGATATTTGCGCCTTCGTCTGTAAGAGCCTTGTCCGGCAGCGGACCGGTATTTACTGCTATTGTAAATATGCCTGCCGCCACGCCTGCACGCACGCCGAGAGGAGCATTCTCCACAACTATTGCCTCATAGGGTTTCACTCCGGCCTTTTCTAGTCCGCGGATATATGGCTCAGGGTCAGGTTTTCCATGAGTTACATCAAAGCTCGTAACCATAAGTTCGCCGCTTACAAGTCCGTTGAAGTCGTCTTCAAGCCTTTTCAGCAGGCTGCCTTGTCCGCTTCCGGTTACTATTACGATCTTCAAGCCCTCGGCTTTTATCTTGCGCATCAGGTCTTCCACGCCGTCCATCTTCTTCGCCGGAGGAAACGTTTTGAATCTTTCCGACTTCACTTGGTACATCTTACCTGCTTCCTCGTCGCTGAGTTCACGTCCCCATTGTCGGCGGGCTATCAGTTTTATTGTCTCAACGCCACGCATGCCTTCGTATGTATAGGCTTCTTCGGGAGCCATGTTTAAGCCGAACGTGGTCATCGACTCATGCCAGCTTCGTGCATGATAAGGCATGCTGTCGTAGATTACGCCGTCCATATCAAAAAGCACGGCTTTGGGCGTAAAAGTCTCAAAACCGTGCTTTTCAAGATATTGTTTTATCTCAGTTTCAAACATTGATAAATATTTCAGTTTGTGACAATATCGGATAAGAAGGTAAAACGAGCATTTGGGTCTTACCTTTGCTATTTTACCTTCTTACCTTTCAGTCAATGATTACTCTCTTTCAAGCCTCTCCTTTATAGCCTTGCTTTCAGCTTCATATCCTGGTTTGTCGAGCAAGGCGAACATGTTCTTCTTGTAAGCCTCTACGCCCGGCTGGTTGAACGGATTCACACCGAGGATGTTTCCGCTTATGCCGCAAGCAATCTCGAAGAAATAAATGAGCTGTCCGATGTAATATTCGTTAAGCACGGGGACTGATACGCGGATGTTGGGCACGCCTCCGTCAACATGTGCAAGCCGCGTTCCGAGCTCGGCCATCTTGTTAACTTCGTCTACACGTTTGCCTGCAAGGAAGTTCAATCCGTCAAGATTCTCCTCGTCGTTCGGGAACAACAGTTCGCGGTTCGGCTTTTCAATGCTGATAACGGTTTCGTATATCGAACGCTCGCCCTGCTGGATCCATTGTCCCATAGAGTGCAGGTCGGTCGTGAAATCGCATGAAGCGGGGAATATACCCTTTCCGTCCTTGCCCTCGCTTTCACCGTAAAGCTGCTTCCACCATTCGCTCATGTAATGAAGTTTAGGCTGGTAGTTTACCATGATTTCAATCTTCTTGCCGGCTTGCTCATACAGTCCGTTGCGCACGGCAGCGTAAACTGCGGCAGGGTTCTCTTCGTATGCAACATCCGTACCGCATGCTTTCTCCATGTCGGAAGCTCCGGCCACCAGCAGTTTGATATCGAATCCGGCACAAGCGATAGGCAACAGGCCTACAGGAGTGAGCACGGAGAAACGTCCGCCGACGTTGTCGGGAATTACGAATGTCTTATATCCCTCTTTGTCTGCAGCCGCACGTGCGGCTCCTTTCTTTGCGTCGGTTACGGCGACGATTACATTTTTAGCCTCGTCTTTTCCGCGTTGCTCTTCACATTGCTTCTTAAGCAGGCGGAAAGTGAGCGCAGTCTCAGTCGTAGTTCCTGACTTTGAGATATTGATAACACCAAACTTCTTGTCCTTCAGATAGTCTGTGAGTTCAGAAAGATAGTCCTCACCGATATTGTTACCGGCAAAAAGTATTGTCGGATTCTTCTTGTCTCCGACGAGCCAAGCAAATGAATTGCCGAGTGCTTCTATTACGGCACGTGCACCGAGATAGCTGCCGCCGATGCCTGCCACTACGATAGCCTCGCAGTTTGCACGGAGCGTGTTAGCGCAATCCTGTATCTCTTGAAGGAAATCGGATGTTATCGAGGAAGGCAGATGTAGCCATCCTAAGAAATCATTACCCGGACAAGTTCCGTTTTCAAGAGCTTCGTGAGCGGCCTTTACTTTCGGTTCGTAAGCCTTCACTGTTCCTTCAGCAAGGAATTGTGTGGCTTTTGTTACGTCTAATGTAATATTTTTCATTGCTATAAGGTGTTGTGATTCTTATCTGAAAGAATCTGTTAATAATTTAATTTCAATTTGTGGGCTGATGCGTTCATAAAGGATATTGTACACGGCGTCGAGTATCGGCATGTTAACATGGCAATGGCGGTTTATCTCCTTCATGCATTTCGTACCGAAATATCCTTCCGCTATCATCTCCATTTCTATCTGGGCGCTCTTCACGCTGTATCCTTTACCTATCATGGTGCCGAACGTCCGGTTGCGCGAAAAGTTTGAGTAGCCCGTCACGAGCAGGTCTCCGAGATATACGGAGTCTGTTATGTTCCGGTCCAACGGATATACGGACTTCAGGAAACGTGACATTTCCTGTATTGCGTTGGCCATGAGCACCGACATGAAGTTGTCTCCGTATTTCAGGCCGTTGCATATTCCGGCAGCTATGGCATACACGTTTTTCAGCACTGACGCATATTCTATTCCCACCACGTCGCTGCTTATCTTGGTCTTAATATAGTCGCAGTCGAGAAGATTAGAGAAGGCTACGGCTTTTTCACGGTCGCTACAGCCTACGGTAAGGTAAGACAAACGTTCAAGTGCAACTTCTTCCGCATGCGACGGTCCTCCGAGGCAAGCAAGGTTTTCGTAAGGAACGTCGTACACTTGATGGAAGTATTCCGAGCACACAAGGTTCTCATCGGGCACAATTCCCTTAATCGCCGTTATCACAAACTTGTCTTTCAGGCGTGTTTTCAGCTTTTTCAGGTGATTCTTAATATACGCAGACGGTGTGACGAAAATAAGCGTGTCGTGTGCTTGCACGATTTTATTGATGTCGCTGAAGAAATCTATTTCGCTTATGTTGAAGTGAACGCTTGTCAGGTATGCAGGATTGTGCCCAAGTCGTTTGAAGTCTTCAATGCGGTCATCGCGGCGCATGTACCACCCGATGTGGCGTGTATGCTCCACTACAATCTTGGCAATAGCGGTAGCCCAGCTACCTCCGCCAATAACCGCAATTCTTCCGCAGTCGTACATTGTTTCCTAAATTGAGGATTAAAAATTGAGAATCGGGAATTATGATTACCTTTATTTAATCAGCCGATATCGCTCCGCTTCAACAAAAGTAACCATAATTCTCCATTTACAATTATGAATTTTCAATTTTATTTGCTTCCTCTATCCATTTGGCAAATTCGTCCACTTTAGGGTTTTCGTAGCCGAGTTTGTATTTCTTGTTGACTCCGCAGGCATCCATTTGCAGCTTCTGCGGGTTTACGTCCTTTATGTCTCCGACGAGATAGTATCCGCACTTGTTGAGCACGGGCACCCATTCTTCTGGTACTCCTACTGCCGCCCACTCCTCTTTACTGCTTTTGGGAGCTTTCTTCTCGGGGCGCATCTGCGGGAAGAAGAGCACTTCTTGTATGTACGTCTTGCCCGTCATGAGCATAACGAGGCGGTCAATGCCGATGCCGATACCGCTTGTCGGCGGCATGCCGTACTGCAGGGCGCGCAAGAAATCCTGATCTATTATCATCGCCTCGTCGTCGCCCTTGTCGGCCAAGCGCATTTGTTCCTTGAAGCGTTCCTCTTGGTCTATCGGGTCGTTAAGCTCGGAATAAGCGTTGGCAAGTTCCTTGCCGTTCACCATCAGCTCGAACCTTTCGGTCAGTCCCGGCTTAGAGCGGTGCATCTTGGTCAGCGGACTCATCTCCACGGGATAGTCGGTGATGAATGTTGGCTGGATGAACGTGCCTTCGCAGAACTCTCCGAATATCTCGTCGATGAGCTTTCCTTTGCCCATAGTGTCGTCTATCTCCATATTGAGTTTCTTGCACACCTCTCGTATCTGGGCCTCGTCCATGCCTGTAAGGTCATAGCCGGTCTTCTCCTTTATGGCCTCAAGTATGGGCAGACGGCGGTAGGGAGCCTTGAAGCTGACCATGTTGCCGTCTATCTCGCGCTCGGGCTTGCCGTTAACGGCGATGCATACAGTTTCAAGAAGTTTCTCGGTGAACGACATCATCCAGTTGTAGTCCTTATACTGGACGTACAGCTCCATGCAGGTAAACTCGGGATTGTGGTTGCGGTCCATGCCTTCGTTGCGGAAGTTCTTGCCGATTTCATACACGCCCTCGAATCCGCCTACTATCAGCCTCTTCAGGTAAAGCTCGGTTGCGATGCGCATGTACATGTCTGTGTCGAGCGCGTTGAAGTGTGTTATGAATGGTCTTGCGCTCGCTCCTCCGGCTATCGTCTGTAGGGTAGGAGTCTCCACCTCGGTGTATCCGGCCTCGTCGAGCACGCGGCGTATCGTCCTTATCACCGTGGCGCGCTGAATGAATGTGTCTTTCACGCCGTCGTTCACCACGAGGTCTACGTACCTTTGACGGTAGCGCAGCTCAGGATCGTCAAACTTGTCGTAAGCCACGCCGTCTTTGTATTTCACTATGGGCAGCGGCTTAAGGCTCTTAGAGAGCAACGTCAGCTCTTGTGCGTGCACGCTGATCTCGCCCGTCTGCGTGCGGAACACGAAGCCCTTTACGCCTATGAAGTCGCCAATGTCGAGCAGCTTCTTGAATACCTTATTATATAAGTCCTTGTCGTCGTTGGGACAAATATCGTCACGTGTGATGTAAACCTGTATCCTTCCTTTCGAGTCTTGAAGCTCGGCGAAGGCCGCCTTGCCCATTACCCTGCGGCTCATCATGCGCCCGGCAATGCACACCTCGCGGCGTGGCTCGTCGTCGTTAAATTCCGCCTTAATGTCGGTTGAAAAAGCATTTGTAGGATACTCTGCAGCTGGATACGGATCTATGCCCATATCGCGCAACTCTTGAAGGCTTTGGCGTCTGCCAATTTCCTGTTCACTCAGTTCTAAAACGTTCATACTTAAAACTTACAATACTTTTTTGCATGCTAAGGGTTACGCCTGCTCTCATCCACGCGATGTTGGCATTTCTTGTGTTGAGGGGCGTCCTAATAAACACGCCGCCCCGGCGTAACTTAATTCGTATGCAAAGATAATGGAAAATTTCGATTAAGCGAAGTAAAACGGAAATGAATTTCATTTTTATGATTCTGTGAATCTTGTTAAAATCGGGAGACATTTCCTTATTATGCGGATATTAAACATCTTTAACGCAGTACGTGCCGCTTGCCGGTCGGTTTCTTTTACAATCAAAATTCATGAAACAAGTGCGGAATGGATGTCGGGTTATGTCTTTTCACGGCGCAGGCATCAAGTCTTGATGTCAAAGGTTGCCTTTAACGATGCCAAAGGCAACCTTTTGTACCGTAAAAGGTAGCCTTCGACGTTGATTTTAGCTGTGTATTTCAAGCTTATTTGGCCGTCAGTGAAGCCATATAGTGTGTTCATTACAATGCAAAATTTATGTAAATCATTTATTTTCAATGATTTACCACGATCGCAATTTCGTGCGTTATTTCTAACGTTGGCCCGTTGCCTTGCGGCGAAGGTCTTTCCTGGTGCATCAACTGATTAGAAGCTGCGCTTTAACAAAACGTTATTTAACACGTGTTAGTGAAAATATGTTATCATAACCATGCAGAAGTAAAAATGCGGATTTAACAGGATGCCGGCTTGGGATGTAGTTCCGAAAATACACGGAGCCGACCGAATCAAACTGATTGGCCGCCTGAGTAAAACTGACAATATGCAACATTCGAGGCAAGTACCTCTTGATTTCGCCATCTCTTACATATCACAATGATATGTCGGAATAATGATTTTTACTTTTTTTAATAAAAATATAACATCAGTAATTTGTCTTATGCGACAAAAAGCCGTATCTTTGTTGTTGCATTGTATATATGCGATGTCTGTTAATGTTGAAATCTGATATTCACTGTTACTTTAAATTATTATGACTATGGACAAGACTGTCGAGATGAACGCCAACGAATTAGTGGCACATTTCCGGAAACCGGCATCCGAACTGACCAAAGCCGACATCATCACCTTCGTGAGCGAGAAGGGCATACGCATGGTCGACTTCATGTATCCGGCCGAGGATGGCCGCGTGAAGACGCTCAACTTCATGATTAACAACCTGTCCTATCTCGAGACTATACTTACCGACGGCGAGCGCGTTGACGGCTCGAGCCTGTTCCCGTCGTTCGTAGAGGCCGAGAGCAGCGACCTTTACGTAGTGCCGCGTTTCAGTACGGCGTTCGTCAGCCCGTTCTCCGAGATTCCCACGTTGTGCCTGCTGTGCTCGTTCCTCGACAAGGACGGCCGCCCCTTCGCCAGCTCGCCCGAGCAGACGTTGCACCGCGCGGCCGAAGCATTCACCGAGTCCACGGGCATGACTTACGAAGCCATGGGCGAGCTTGAGTATTATGTCATAGCCGAAGACGACGAGATGTTCCCGGCCGTTGACCAGCGCGGCTATCACGAGTCGGGGCCGTTTGCTAAGTTCAACGAGTTCCGCAAGAAGTGCATGGCCTATATCGCACAGACCGGCGGACAACCCAAGTACGGCCACTCGGAGGTGGGCAACTTCACTGCCGACGGCAAGGTGTTCGAGCAGAACGAGATAGAGTTTCTGCCGTGTCCCGTAGAGAGTGCCGCCGACCAGCTTGTGCTGGCCAAGTGGGTGATACGCAATCTCGCCTACGAGTACGGTCTCGACGTTACGTTCGCACCGAAGATTACAGTCGGCAAAGCCGGTTCGGGCATGCACATACACATGCGCATGATGAAAGCAGGGCGCAACTGCATGACCGCCGGCGGCAAGCTGTCGGCCGAGGCGCGCCGCGCCATCGCCGGCATGATGGAGCTTGCGCCGTCGATAACAGCCTTCGGCAACAAGACTCCCGTGTCTTACTTCCGTCTCGTGCCACATCAGGAGGCGCCCACGAGCGTGTGCTGGGGCGACTGCAACCGCTCGGTGCTCGTGCGTGTGCCGTTAGGATGGACGTTCGTTTCGGCCGACAGTCCTACCGCCGGACAGAAGCAGACGGTCGAGATGCGCTCGCCTGACGCCTCGGCTGATGTCTATCAGCTTATGGCCGGCCTGTGCGTGGCGTGCCGCCACGGGCTTGAGATGGATGAGCAGAAGGCTCTCGGCATAGCCGCCGACAAGTATGTTGGCCTCGGTGAAAGCGGCAGCGACAACGATAAGTTCGAGCAGCTGCCCGACAGTTGCGTGGCTTCGGCCGAATGGCTCTGCCGCCACCGCGCCATATACGAGGCTCACGGAGTGTTCTCGCCGCGCATGATTGACGGTATAATCAACAAGCTGCGCCGCTTCGACGACTCCGACCTGCGCGAAAGGGCCGAGAAGGACGCCGATCTCATGCAACGCCTCGTGCGCGAGTCGTTCTACTGCGGATGACGAATAAATTAAGAATTTAAGAGTTAAGAATTAAGAAAATATGAATTCATTTTTTACCGACAATGCATATTTTCTTAATTCTTAACTCTTAAATTCTTAATTATCATTTTTGAATTTATTCCCTTTTTGCTTTTTCCTTTTGGAAAATATCAATTATCTTTGCATACAAGTTTTGTGGGGATTTAACTTGTTGCGCAGGCAAGGCAGCAGCTTGTCTGCTTGTTGACAAGTCAACTTGTCATTAATTAATGATATATGAGCAGAAAGAAAAAACCGTTACCGATACTTGAGAACGTTACTATAACTGATTACGCGGCCGAGGGGAAGTCGTTGGCGAGAGTCAACGATCTTGTTGTATTCGTGCCGTTCGCCGTTCCCGGCGACGTGGTCGACCTTCAGGTGCGCCGCAAGAAGCACAGCTATTGCGAGGCCGAGATAATAAGGATGGTTAAGCCGAGCGGCATAAGGGTCGAGCCGCTGTGCGCCCATTTCGGCGTGTGCGGCGGCTGTAAGTGGCAGAACGTTCCCTACGCCGAGCAACTGAAGATGAAGCAACAGCAGGTGTACGACCAGCTTTCGCGCATAGGAAAGGTCGATTTGCCCGAGATAAGACCGATACTCGGGTCGGAAAAAACGTTCGGATACCGCAACAAACTTGAGTTCGGCTGCTGCAACAAGCGCTGGCTTACAAAGGAAGAGGTGGCCTCGGGCGTTGAGTATTCGCAGATGAACGCCATAGGCTTCCACATCACCGGAGCGTTCGACAAGATTCTGCCGGTGGAAAAGTGCTACCTGATGGACGATCTGCACAACCGCATACGCAACTCAATACGTGACTACGCATACGCCACAGGCATGACGTTTTACGACCTGCGCGGCAAGCACGGACTGCTGCGCGACATCGTAATACGCAACTCCGACACGGGCGAATGGATGGTGCTCGTGCAGTTCCACTACGACGAGGAGGGCGACGAGCAGCGCGCACAAGCGTTGATGCAACACATAGCCGACGGCTTCCCGGAGATTACGGCCCTGCTTTACGTAGACAACCAAAAGGCCAACGACACTTACAACGACCTGGATTTGCAGGTATTCAAGGGCAACGACCATATCTTCGAGACAATGGACGGACTGAGATTCAAGGTCGGGGCGAAGAGCTTTTACCAGACTAACACGGAGCAGGCCTACCGCCTTTACTCTGTTGTTCGCGACTTTGCCGGACTGACAGGTTCGGAACTCGTCTACGATCTTTACACAGGTACGGGCACTATAGCCAACTTCGTGTCGCGTTACGCACACAAGGTGGTCGGCATAGAATATGTGCCTGAGGCTATTGAGGATGCCAAAGTAAACTCTGAAATTAACGGAATTGCCAACACCGACTTCTACGCCGGCGACATGAAAGACATCCTTACGGACGATTTCATAGTCGCACACGGCCGCCCAGACGTGGTGATAACCGACCCCCCGCGTGCCGGAATGCATCCCGACGTGGTGCAGACCATCATCCGCACCGCTCCCCGACGCATCGTTTACGTCAGCTGCAACCCGGCGACGCAGGCGCGCGACCTTGCCATGCTCGACCAATATTATAAGGTAGAGGCCGTACAGCCGGTAGACATGTTTCCGCATACGCCGCACGTAGAGAATGTAGTTTTGTTGGATAAAAGAGATTAAGACGGATAAAATACATAGTTAAATGCTAAGGAATAAATGTTTCGTAAGAAGTAACGCCGCAGGCATTCTTACTTTATTGCTTTTTTGCCTTTCCCCCCTTTCCGCAGTGTCGGCAAAGGGAAAGACCGAAGTTTTCAGCAAACCGAAGTTCAGCGGTTATGCCATAGGGCAGTACCAATACAGCTCGCAGCATGGAGCCGAGAGCAATTCGTTCAACCTGAGAATGATACGTATGTCGCTGAGCGGACGCATACTTGGCGACTTTGCCTACCTGCTTCAGGGCCAGGTGAACGGCAACACGTCGACGCTCGGCGACAGTCCGAGAATGGTTGACGTGTACATAGAGTGGCAGAAGCTGCCGTTCCTTAAGATAAAAGCCGGCCAGTTTAAGCGTCCCTTCACGTTCGAGAACCCGATGAACCCGATCGACCAGGGCTTCATGGGCTACTCGCAGAACGTCTCTAAACTTGCAGGCTTCAACGACAGGGTGGGCGAGCACTCGTCTAACGGCCGCGACATCGGCGTGCAGGTGCAGGGCGACTTGATCAAAACGGCATCGGGACGTACGCTATTGCATTACCAAGTAGGCGTGTTCAACGGGCAAGGCATCAACACGAAAGACGTAGACAACCGCAAGGACGTTATCGGCGGAGCGTGGGTCATGCCTGTTGAAGGTTTGCGCATAGGCGCTTTCGGATGGACCGGTTCTTACGCACGTAAGGGTACCGACGGCGTGAAAAGCCTCTCGAAGAACCGTTACGCGATAAGCGGCGAATACGTTTTTGACGACTGGACCTTCCGTTCGGAGTACATTCACTCCACAGGCTACGGCTTTAAGACCGTTTACAACCAAAGCACCGACGCAAAGGCTGACGAGGTGAACACGGCCGCAGGCAACAAGTCAGACGGCTTTTACGCCCTCGCTATCGCCCCTGTTATTAAGGAAAAGCTGCATGTGAAAGCCCGTTACGACCTTTACCGGCCTCAGGCTGACTGGAATACGAGCAAGACTTATTACGAGGTAGGCGTCGACTACATGTTCGCCAAGAATCTTCAGATAAACCTTGAGTACGCTTTTGTCAACGACCGTTCGCTCGACCGCCACAACTATAGCATGATAGACACGCAGCTGTCGTTCAGGTTTTGATGGTCAAGACTTAATGGAATACCAGTAAAACTTACTACCTTACCTAATACTTACTACTAACTGATAAAATACAATAAGTTATGAACATTCCTTCAGTATTTTGGCTCGTACCGTTCGCTTCCGTATGCGCGTTGGCGATGGCGTGGTACTTCTTCAGGTACATGATGAAAGAAGACGAGGGCACCGACCGCATGAAAGAGATTGCAGGCTATGTCCGTATAGGAGCCATGGCTTATCTCAAGCAGCAATACAAGGTAGTTGCATTGATATTCGTAGTCATTTGCCTTGTGTTCGCGTTCATGTCATACGTATTGCACATACAGAATCCGTGGGTTCCGTTCGCATTCCTTACGGGCGGTATCTTTTCCGGACTGTGCGGATTTTTCGGCATGAAGACCGCAACGTATGCCTCGGCGCGCACCGCCAATGCCGTAAGCAAGAGCCTTGACCGCGGCCTGCGCATAGCTTTCAGGAGCGGCGCGGTGATGGGCCTTGTCGTCGTGGGCCTCGGACTGTTGGACATTGCGATATGGTTTGTATTGCTGAGTGCCTTCTATGAAGGCGAGAACACGGCACTTGTCACTATAACCACGACCATGCTGACGTTCGGAATGGGAGCTTCCACACAGGCGCTGTTCGCCCGTGTGGGCGGCGGAATATATACTAAGGCCGCCGACGTGGGTGCCGACCTCGTGGGAAAGGTCGAGGCCGACATTCCCGAAGACGACCCGCGCAACCCTGCCACGATAGCCGACAATGTGGGTGACAACGTGGGCGACGTGGCTGGTATGGGCGCAGACCTGTACGAAAGCTACTGCGGCAGCATACTCAGCACGGCCGCCCTCGGTGCAACGGCTTTCGCCATTAACGGCGACATGCAGCTTAAGGCCGTCATAGCACCCATGCTCATCGCGGCGGTAGGCATATTTCTTTCGCTCGCCGGGATATTCCTTGTACGCACAAAGGAAGGGGCATCGATGAAAGACTTGCTACATTCGCTCAGCTTGGGAACAAACGTGTCAGCCTGCCTGATAGCAATCGCCACGTTCGTCATACTTTACCTGCTTGACATAGACAACTGGATTGGCGTGTCGTTCTCGGTAATCAGCGGTCTTGCAGCAGGAGTGATAATCGGCGCGGCGACTGAATATTACACAAGCCAAAGCTACAAACCGACGAAGAGCATTGCCAAATCATCTGAAACAGGCTCGGCGACTGTGATAATCAAGGGATTAGGCACGGGCATGATTTCAACGATGGTGCCCGTCGTCACGATTTCCGTAGCCATCATAGCGAGTTACCTTTGTGCCAACGGTTTCGACATGTCGATGAGTTCCGACAGTATTTCAAAGGGACTTTACGGCATAGGCATAGCCGCCGTAGGCATGCTTTCCACGCTCGGCATCACGCTTGCCACCGACGCCTACGGTCCGATAGCCGACAACGCCGGAGGCAACGCAGAGATGAGCGGGCTCGACCCTGAAGTGCGCAAGCGCACCGACGCCCTCGACGCCCTCGGCAACACCACGGCCGCCACTGGCAAAGGTTTCGCCATTGGCAGTGCGGCACTTACGGCGCTGGCCCTTCTCGCCTCATACATCGAGGAGATAAAGATCAACATGGTGAGGGCAGTGAACGAGGGCGCGACGTTCATCGACAACGTAGGCAACGCATTCAACCCCGAGAACGCCGGACTGCTCGACATGATAGACTTCTTCCAGGTTAACCTTATGAATCCCAACGTGCTCGTCGGCGTGTTCGTCGGTGCTATGGCCGCGTTTATGTTCAGCGGAATAACGATGGGCGCAGTAGGGCGCGCTGCAGGCTCGATGGTCGAGGAAGTGCGCCGCCAGTTCCGTGAGATCAAAGGCATACTGCAGGGAGAGGCCACGCCCGACTATGACCGTTGCATAAAGATTTCAACGCGTTCGGCCCTGCGCGAGATGATTCTTCCGTCGCTTCTCGCTATAGCAATTCCCGTCGTCGTAGGTATGGTTCTCGGCGTTGCGGGAGTTCTCGGCCTGCTTGTCGGCGGCATGTCCACGGGCTTCACGCTGGCCGTGTTCATGGCCAATTCCGGCGGAGCGTGGGACAACGCAAAGAAAATGATAGAGGAAGGCTACTTCGGCGGCAAGGGTTCGCCGTGCCATAAGGCAGCCGTCGTTGGCGATACCGTTGGCGACCCGTTCAAGGATACGTCAGGCCCGTCGCTCAACATCCTCATCAAGCTGATGTCGATGGTTAGCATCGTAATGGCAGGATTGACGGTGGCTATGATTTAATCGGATAAAACTAAAATAATCGAGATGCTTACATATACATATATAGACAATGGCAATTTCGGCTTTGTAGAAAAGCCCAAGCCTGAATTGATAGATTCCCGCGATGCTATTGTGCGTGTGACGCTTGCCAGTATTTGTACAAGTGACATTCACATAAAGCATGGTTGCGTGCCCCGTGCTGTCCGCGGTATAACCGTCGGACACGAGATGGTGGGCATTGTCGAAGAAGTCGGGAATGACATAACCTCTGTAAGACGCGGCGATCGGGTGGCAATTAATGTTGAAACGTTTTGCGGCGAATGTTATTTCTGTAAACATGGATATGTAAATAATTGCACTGACCCTAACGGAGGTTGGGCCTTAGGTTGCCGTATTGATGGCGGACAAGCTGAATATGTCAGAGTGCCTTATGCTGATCAAGGATTGACTAAGATTCCTGATAATGTCAATGACAGTCAAGCATTGTTTGTCGGCGACGTTTTAGCTACGGGATTTTGGGCAATGCGTATTTCAGAAATAACTGAGGACGACACTGTTTTGATAATGGGAGCCGGCCCCGTGGGAATCTGTACCTTATTATGCGTAAAGTTGAGAAATCCGCAACACATTATTGTATGCGAACAGGATGGATGGCGACGTGATTTCGTTAAGAAACATTATCCCGACGCATTGGTTACGGAACCGGGGATATGTAAGGATTTTGTATTGGAACATTCAATGCATGGCGGTGCCGACGTTGTCATAGAAGCGGCCGGCAGTGATGATTCGTTTTATCAGTCATGGAATTGCGCAAGGCCGAACGCAGTTGTAACAATTGTTGCTTTGTATGACAAGCCGCAAGTGTTGCCTTTACAAGACATGTATGGTAAGAACCTGACCTTTAAGACCGGTGGAGTGGACGGATGTGATTGTGAAGAGATCTTGCACTTGGTTTCAGAAGGGAAATTAGACACGACACCTCTTATAACTCATCGGTATCCTTTAAATATGATAGACGAGGCATACCGTATATTTGAAAATAAGTTGGACGGCGTAATGAAAATAGCGATAGAATGTTAACAGATGTTTTTAACGGCATTATTCATGTAAATTGACTTGATATTTTCATAATTGCTTTTGAACTTTATATTTTGGGCTAAAATCACATTTTTTCTATATTTTATTTGTTTTATGTTGATATAAATATTAATTTTGTAAACGAAAAAACAAATACGAAATCTATAAACATTCAAAAAACTAAAATTCAAAAAGATGGCTAAAGTTGTAACGTTAGGCGAAATAATGCTTCGTCTTTCTTCTCCTGGTCAGAAGAGATTTGTTCAGAGTGATACATTCGACGTTGTATATGGAGGCGGTGAAGCCAATGTTGCTGTAAGTTTGGCTAATTACGGCCATGATGCATATTTTGTGACAAAGTTACCTAAGCATGAGATCGGCCAATGCGCATTAAACGCACTACGTCGTTATGGAGTAGATACGAGATTCATTGCGCGCGGAGGAGACCGTTTGGGTATTTATTATCTTGAAAGCGGAGCATGCATGCGTCCGTCGAAGGTTATTTACGACCGTGCACACAGCTCAATAGCTGAAGCTGATCCTGAAGATTTTGACTTTGACAAGATCATGGAAGGTGCCCAGTGGTTCCACTGGAGCGGCATAACACCCGCTATCAGCGATAAGGCTGCCGAACTGACACGCCTTGCTTGTGAAGCAGCAAAACGTCACGGCGTAACTGTCAGCGTAGACCTTAATTTCCGTAAGAAACTTTGGACTTCGGAGAAGGCTCAAAGCATCATGAAACCTTTGATGAAATATGTTGACGTATGTATCGGTAACGAAGAGGATGCCCAGTTGTGTCTTGGATTCAAGCCTGATGCCGATGTGGAAGGCGGTAAGACTGACGCTGAAGGATACTACGGAATATTCAAAGGCATGATGAATGAGTTTGGCTTTAAGTATGTTGTTTCAACGCTTCGTGAGTCGTTGTCTGCAAGCCATAATGGCTGGAAGGCTCTTATCTACAATGGAAAAGAGTTCTATCAGAGCAAACATTATGATATAATGCCCATAGTTGACCGCGTAGGCGGAGGCGATTCTTTCTCAGGCGGACTGATTCATGGATTGTTGACGTATCCCGACAATCAAGGTAAAGCCCTTGAATTTGCCGTTGCCGCTTCTGCATTGAAACACACGATACCCGGCGATTTCAACTTGATGTCTGCTGAAGAGGTTGAAAATCTTGCCGGTGGCGATGCGTCTGGCCGTGTGCAGAGATGACATGCGTTGCTATGGCACGATATGAATATAAGGTGAAATGCTTCTTATCTAATGAGGAGCGAGGCATAAACAAATTGGCGGACGAAGGTTGGGAACTTGTTTGCTCATATTGTTTAGGCTTATATTTAGTTTTTAGAAGAGAAAAAAGTAATAATTGATAATATGGCTAAATTTGATAAGATTGCTGTGTTGAACAAAATTGGTTCAACAGGCATGGTGCCCGTATTCTATCACAAGGACGTCGAGGTTGCCAAGAACGTGATTAAGGCTTGCTATGATGGCGGAGTACGTGCTTTCGAGTTTACTAACCGAGGCGATTTTGCACATGAGGTGTTTGGTGAAGTTGTAAAGTTCGCAGCAAAAGAATGTCCGGATTTGGCTCTCGGTGTAGGCTCTGTTGTTGATCCTGCTACGGCAGCCCTTTATATCCAGCTCGGTGCCAACTTTGTTGTCGGTCCGCTGTTTAATCCGGAAATAGCAAAGGTTTGCAACCGTCGTCTCATACCTTACACTCCAGGATGCGGCAGCGTTTCAGAGGTAGGCTTTGCACAGGAATTAGGTTGTGACCTATGCAAGATTTTCCCAGGCGACGTGCTTGGCCCTAAATTGGTTAAAGGCATGTTGGCTCCTATGCCGTGGTCAAAATTAATGGTGACTGGTGGAGTTTCTCCTGATGAGGAGAACTTGACAGCATGGTTTAAGGCTGGTGTATTCTGCGTTGGAATGGGATCTAAGTTGTTCCCGAAAGACGTTGTCGCAGCCGGCGATTGGAATACCATAACCGAAAAATGCAAGGAGGCTTTAGGTTACGTTGCTAAAGCACGTGGATAAACAATGTTATCTTAAAGGCTTAGTATGGCTTATCGCCATATTAAGCCTTTTATTTATTTCGGCTTGTTCCTCTTATAATGATAGAAAAGTAGACAAGCTGAATACCTTATCTTATGCATACCACTATAGGAATCTTGATTCCGTTTCGTCGTTAGCGACTAAAGCCATCCGCCTATCCGATGACTACCATGCGGGTAAGGCTGAAGCGTATAACAATCTTGCATTCGTCAGTATTGCAAGAATGGATTATGAGCAGGCTTATCTGCTGCTTGACAGCGTTGAGCTGTTAACTGATAATCAGTTGGAATTACTAATTGCCGACATTCAATTAATGCGTTTATGCCAACGTGAGTCAAAAAATAAAAGATTCTATGATTACAGGGAAAGGGCTGTCAGGCGTTTTAATAGGATAGCTGAAGAACAATCTTCGTTGTCTGAACGCATGAAGATGCGTTATGTTTATGCAAAATCAGAATTTGCAATAGTTAATTCAACTTACTATTATTATGTAGGTTTATCAAAACAATCAAGGGATGCGATAAAGCTGATCGACCCTACGATCGAACTGCAAAAAGATACCGCACAATACCTGAATTATTTATATCAAATCGGTAGTGGTGGAATTATAAAAGAAAAGTCGCATGCTGCCACCGTGCAAAAAGAGTTTGAATGTTTGTTCAAATGTTATGTCTTGGCTAAACAGTGCGGCATGGTTTACTGGGAGGCTAACGCCCTGCAATCCTTAAGTGAACATTTACTTAAGAATGAAGATGGTAAAACGCTTATTCAAAACAACATACCGGCATTCAGCTATATTAACAAGTTCGGCATGCCCGACAGTTTGCTGGCGGGCTATATGTCGCAAACAGCGTTAGATTTATTTACTGAATACGGCGATGTGTATCAAACGGCGGGAGCATTACGTACGTTGTCACATTGTTATTTTGCATTAGGAGATTATGAGTCGTCACTTATCTGCCTTGATGATGCCTTAACACGCAATAAGGCCATAGAAAAAGCACCTGACCAAGTAGCCAGTATCAGGGAAAGCCTTACCCTCGTATATGCGGCGATGAATGATAAGAACAACAGCGACATCAACCGTAATGAATATTTGGACATTCAGGAAGCGACGAGGCAAGACCGTCAGCTTGAAGCAAGGGCTGAGCAGCTTGAACGTACATCCGTACAGCTTAACATGTTGATATTTTTCATCGTCATACTGATTGTGGCGGTGGTTGCATTGTTGTCTTTCAGCAAATTGAGAAAAAAGGATAAGGATGCCGTTTATTTAGACAAATTACTCGAACCGCTGAGCAGATGGAAGCAAGAGCACGAGAAGAAAGCCGAAGAATTAGACCAAAGGCATGACGACGCGGAAGAAGACCTTGCAACCGTTGCACTTCAGCTGGATAAGGCCAAAAGAAGAAGCCTCGACAATAAGGCGAAGTTTTTTCTCGTTGTCAACGTGGTGCCGTATATAGACAGGATCATAAACGAGGTTAAGCGCATAAAATCGTGCGACAACGCCGATTTACGCAAAGGGCGGTTGGCATACACGGCCGAGCTGACCGACAAGATCAACGAGTATAACACCGTACTTACGTATTGGATTCAGTTACAGCAAGGCAAGGTGAGTCTGCATATCGAGAGTTTCAACTTAAACGATGTGTTCGACGTGTTGGCAAAGTCGGAAATGTCATTCCAGCTGAAAGGCGTGGAATTTCACGTAGAGCCTACCAACGCTTGCGTTAAAGCCGACAAGGTGCTTACCTTATTCATGTTGAACACTCTTTCGGATAATGCCCGAAAATTCACTGACGAAGGAGGAAAAGTAGTTGTCTCTGCGACTAAAGCCGACGATTATGTCGAGGTTTCGGTTACGGATACAGGAATAGGACTTTCGGCCGAAGAGCTTTCAAGCATTTTTGACCGTAAGGTTAAAAACGGTCATGGCTTCGGACTTATGAACTGCAGGGGAATCGTTGAAAAATACAAGAAAATCAGCAAGATATTCAGCGTGTGCGGACTTTTCGCCGAGAGCGACAAAGGTAGTGGAAGCCGTTTCTTTTTCCGCTTGCCTTACGGAGTGATGCGTAGCGTCTTGTCATTGGCCATGCTATGTACGGGATTGCCCATTGCGGCTTCAGTAAATGCTCAGGAACTTTTAACGAAAGCAGGAGCTTTTGCAGATTCGGCTTATTACAGCAATATTTACGGCACTTACGAAAAGACTTTGGAGTTTGCAGATTCATGTCGGTCATACCTGAACAGGCACTATAAAGCCCTGCAGCCTGACGGCCGTGAAGTAATGGTGGATATGAGCGAAGACGGAGCCACCCCTGCGGAAATAATATGGTTTCACGAAAACGTGAAGACGGATTATGAGATAATCCTCGACATCCGCAACGAAAGTGCCGTAGCAGCGTTGGCCCTGCACGAATGGGACTTGTACGAATACAACAATAACGTTTACAAGCAATTATTCAAGGAACGCTCGGCCGACAGCGGACTGAAGGATTACTGCCAAGCGATGCAAGACTCGCGCACGAATAAGACCATTGCCGTCGTGTTGCTGGTCATACTGCTTGCGGCAATAGTCTTCGCATATTATTTTCTATATTATAGGCGGATACTGTATTATCGCTTTTGCGTCGACGAAATAGGCAATATAAACAACATATTATTGTCGGATAAGGAGGATGAAGACAAATTATCGTTAATCAGCAAGATAGATACGTCAAGATTCCCTGAAGATTTAAGACGGATAGTGGCAAAGATAACCGGCACCGTCAATGAATCCGTCACAATGAGAGCTGCCAAGCACCGTGACATTGAAATACTTGAAGACGAGCTGCATAAGACTACTTACGAGACCGAAAAGTTATACGTCGGCAACAGCATTATTGACAATTGTTTAAGCGCATTGAAACACGAGACGATGTATTATCCTTCCCGTATAAGGCAACTGGTCGGCGATGCCGGTTGTGATACTGACGTTGACGCGGTAAGCGAAGTCGTGGCCTATTATAAGGAATTATATTCAATTTTATGCGAGCAAGTCAGGCGTCAGACTGATTCAATGACATTCGAGTGCAAGCCCGTATCCGTAAAAGACATTACGGGGACCGACGTGAGCGTTCTTGGCGACAAGGCACTTTTGACATATTTGTTCGAGCTATTAAGTAAGCAGTTCGGATTCATGTGTTCCGCCATGTCCGTGTCGTCAACAGTTGGCGGATACGTAACGTTTGAGGCCACAGGCCGTACCCCCAGTTTTACGGAAGAGCGTTGCAAGAACCTGTTCTGCCCGTCGGTGGACAACATCCCATACCTTATATGCCGGCAGATTGTTCGCGAGAGCGCAGGGCAGACCAACCTGCACGGCTGCGGCATTACGGTAGAGTCGTCGGGCGGTTGCGCGCATGTCAAGGTAACATTAGCCCAGGCAGAAAGAGGATTACGCAATATAAGCGGTAAATATAAGAATAATTGAATACATATATACGTCATGAAAGATTTTAAGGTCATAATAGTGGAAGACGTGCCATTGGAGCTTAAGGGCACGGAAGGAATCTTGCGCAGCGACGTGCCTGAGGCCGAGATTATCGGCACCGCTGCTACTGAGGCGGAGTTTTGGCGCCTGATAAAGCAATGCCGGCCTGATTTGGTGTTACTCGACTTAGGGTTGGGCGGGTCTACTACGGTAGGCGTAGAGATATGCCGCCAGACAAAGGAGTCTTACCCGAACGTCAAGATACTCATCTTCACCGGAGAGATACTCAACGAGAAACTATGGGTTGACGCCCTTGACGCGGGATGCGACGGCATAATCCTGAAAACAGGCGAGCTGCTTACCCGTGACGACGTGGAAAGCGTGATGAACGGCCGCAAGTACGTTTTCAACCAACCCATCCTCGAGGCCATCATAAGGAGATTCAAGCGTAGCGTGTCGGGCGAGGCCTCACGCCAGGAGGCTCTCATTGATTATGAGATCGACGAATACGACGAACGCTTCCTGCGTCACCTTGCCTTAGGCTATACGAAAGAGCAGATCACGACTCTGAGGGGAATGCCTTTCGGTGTGAAAAGCCTTGAGAAAAGGCAAAACGAGCTTGTGCGCAAACTGTTTCCCAGCGGAAACGGGGGTGTGGGAGTCAACGCCACGCGCCTCGTAACTAAGGCAATAGAGCTGCACATATTAGACATCGACAACTTAAGGGCCGACGCCGACTGACCGGCATAAGCCCAACCGGACAACAAGCATGTGTGCCGGTAAGAAAAACGAACATTGGCATGCCAAGTTACATACGTAAAATATTACCAGTAGCCGTAGCGGCCTTGTCTGCGGCGCAAGCTGCCGTCGTATTACTGTCGTGGATGATAACTTCGGTAAATCCGGCGTCGCGTCTGCGGTCGTTGCTGAGCGGAGAGGGCGTAAGGTGGCTTTTCGGCAGTTTCGCCGAGAATCTTGCCTGCCCGCTGTCGGCATGGCTGCTGTTGGCCGCCGTAGCCTACGGGGCGTTCACGTCGAGCGGACTTAAGTCTGTGGCGGCTTCCTTGCGTGGCGCGTGGCGGCCAAGATGCGCGGCGTGGGTCGCCGTCGTCGCCACTGTGGTCCTTGCGGCGTTGGCAGTAGTGCTCGCCGCCGTTCCCCACGCCGTGCTTTTAGGCGTAGACGGCAGCCTGTATCCCAGTGCGTTCAGTGCCGGCATAGTGCCTTACGCTGCGGTATCCGTCACGTTCGTCTCCGTCATTTACGGACTCATTAGCGGTACTTACCCAAGCCTTGAAGCCGTATTCAAGGGCATGTATGCCGGCATTTCTTACTTCGCCCCTTTTGCGCCTGTTTACATATTATCCGTTGAATTTTACTTTTCACTACGCTTCGTGCTGACAGTGTGATTCCACTCGGTCGGCCGAGCGAATCCTACGTACTAAAGCGTCAAAATAACGCAACCTATTCCAAGAGGCATCCTTTTACATCCCCAAAGGCTGCCTTTTATCGTATAATATGCCACCTTTTACCGCCTAAAAGGAAACCTTTTACAACGGCATTGATTATCATATACTTAGCCTCACACAAGAAATCAAAACATTTTCTCGGATTCCACCGTCGCTGTGGAATCCGAGAAAACGTGCCGTCGGCTGATTTTGTAAGGATGATTTACCTTGCGCCGACTGATACATATAGGTCAAGAAAACCCCGCTTTTTGTAAAAATTACACTGCATACGCATTGACGTGTGCGATTTTTTATTATCTTTGCAGCGTTTTTTAAGTATCATCATAACTAATGGTAACAGGATTATTATCACCCGACTACATTTTTGAATCCAGTTGGGAAGTATGCAATAAAGTTGGAGGCATATACACCGTCCTTTCCACAAGGGCGAAAACCCTGCAAGAATCATTAAAAGACAGAATCATATTCATCGGTCCCGATTTGTCGGACGGTAGCAACGCGTATTTTAAGGAAGACAAGAGCCTTTTCAAGGAGTGGCGCACTAAGGCCGCAGCCGAAGGCTTGGCCGTCAGGGTAGGGCGCTGGCGCGTGCCCGGCGAGCCGATAGCCGTGTTGGTTGATTTCAGCAGTTATTATAAGGATAAGAACGAGATCTACACGCGCCTGTGGCAGCTCTACGGCGTAGACAGCCTGCACGCTTACGGCGATTACGACGAGGCTTCGATGTTCTCATACGGAGCGGCAAAGGTGGTCGATAGCTTTTACGGATTTTATCTCGACGAGTCGAAGAAGGTGATCTATCACGGCAACGAATGGATGACCGGTCTCGGCCTGCTCTACGTCAACAACAAGCTGCCCCAGGTGGCCACGCTGTTCACCACGCACGCTACGAGCATCGGGCGCAGCATAGCCGGCAACAACAAGCCGCTTTACGACTATCTGTTTGCCTACGACGGCGACCAGATGGCCTGCGAGCTGAACATGCAGAGCAAGCACTCCATTGAGAAGCAGACGGCCCTGCACGTTGACTGCTTCACTACGGTCAGCGAGATAACCGCCAACGAGTGTAAGGAGCTGCTGGGCAAGCCCGTAGACTTCGTGCTGCCCAACGGTTTTGAAGACGACTTCGTGCCTAAGGGGGCGCAGTTTGCACGTAAGCGCAACTTGGCCCGCAAGCGGATGTTCGAGGTGGCCAACGCCCTGCTCGGCGTAGAGTTCGACGACGATGACACGCTGATCGTATCTACGAGCGGCCGCTACGAGTTCAGGAACAAGGGAGTAGACGTCTACATCGAGGCCATGAACCGCCTATTGCGCGACAACCGGCTGAAAAAGAAGGTGCTCGCGTTCATCGACGTGCCCGGCTGGGTGGGAGAGCCTCGCCGCGACTTGGCCGACAGGCTCGAGGCAGGCGGCACGTTTGACACGCCCCTGCACGTGCCAATGATAACCCATTGGCTGCACAACATGAGCCACGACAACGTGCTCGACATGCTGAAATACCTCGACATGCAAAACCGCAAGGACGACAACGTTAAGCTGATATTCCTGCCTTGCTATCTTAACGGCGACGACGGCATCTTCAACATGAAATATTACGATCTCGTAATCGGCAACGACCTGTGCATTTATCCGTCATATTACGAGCCGTGGGGTTACACTCCACTCGAGTCGATTGCGTTTAAGGTGCCCTGCATAACTTCCGACTTGGCCGGATTCGGCTTGTGGGCGAACTCAGAGATAGGCCACGCAGGCGAGATCAGCGACGGCGTAAAGGTGATACACCGCACTGATTATAATTACTCTGAGGTGGCCGACAGGATAAAAGACACTGTGGCGGAATACTCTAACTTCACGCCGGCCGAGGTGGCAACGGCGCGCGACAATGCCGACAAACTTTCAAAGAAAGCCCTTTGGAGCAATTTCATCACATATTATTATAAGGCTTATGACTTCGCCCTGCGCCGCGCAGAGCAAAGGAAGGCCGATGTTGACAATGAATCAAAAAGGTAAAAGTTGATAAATTATTATGAAAATTAAAGCTGATTACGTCAATGCTCCCCAGTGGACGGAATTGACAGTGAAATCAAGATTACCCGAACAACTGAAATGTTTGGACGAGCTTGCTCACAACATGTGGTGGGCTTGGAACTACGAGGCAAGAGACTTATGGAGAAGCCTTGACGAGAAACTGTATGAGGAAGTAGGCCGCAATCCAGTATTGCTGCTTGAGCGCCTCAGCTATGACAGGAAGGAAGAGATAGTCAACGACAAGGCCATAATGAAGCGCGTGAAAGACGTGTACACGCTCTTCCGCGAATACATGGACGTAAAGCCCGACGCAAGCAGGCCGTCGGTAGCCTATTTCAGCATGGAGTACGGCATCAACCAGGTGCTCAAAATCTACTCGGGCGGCTTGGGCATGCTGGCCGGCGACTATCTGAAAGAGGCTTCCGACAGCAACGTCGACATGTGCGCCGTAGGTTTCCTCTACCGTTACGGATATTTTAAGCAGTCGCTCAGCATGGACGGCCAGCAGATAGCCAACTACGAGGCACAGAACTTCAATTCACTGCCTATAGAGCGCCAGCTTGACGCCGACGGCAATCCTTTGGTTGTCGACGTTCCCTACGTGAATTACCTGGTGCACGCTTACGTTTGGCGCGTCAACGTAGGCCGCATATCGCTCTATCTGCTTGATACGGATAACGAGATGAACTCTGACTTCGACAAGCCCATAACCCACTCCCTTTACGGAGGCGACTGGGAGAACCGCCTGAAGCAGGAGATTCTTCTTGGTATCGGAGGTATCCTTACGTTGAAGAAGCTCGGCATAAAGAAAGACGTCTACCACTGCAACGAGGGCCATGCGGCATTATGCAACCTGCAGCGTCTTTGCGACTACGTGCAGGGCGGACTGACGTTCAACCAGGCACTCGAGCTTGTGCGCGCATCGTCGCTCTATACTGTACATACGCCCGTGCCTGCCGGTCACGACTATTTCGACGAAGGCCTCTTCGGCAAGTACATGGGAGGCTATCCTTCAATTCTCGGCATAAGCTGGGACGAGTTCATCGGCATGGGCCGCACCAACCCCGACGACCACAACGAGAAGTTCTGCATGTCTACCTTTGCCTGCAACACATGCCAGGAAGTCAACGGCGTGAGCAAACTTCACGGATGGGTAAGCCAAAAGATGTTCTCGGGTATATGGAAAGGCTATTATCCCGAGGAAAACCATGTAGGATACGTTACCAACGGCGTACACTTCCCGACGTGGGCCGCTACGGAGTGGCGCAAACTTTACGCTCAATATTTCGATGAGTCATTCATGTCAGACCAAAGCAACGAGAAGATTTGGCATGCCATTTACAACGTGCCCGACGATGTAATTTGGGACACCCGCATGGCTTTGAAGAAGAAGTTGACCGACTACATCCGCGACAAGTTCCGTGAGACTTGGCTGAAGAACCAGGGAGACCCCGCACGCGTTGTGTCGCTGCTCGAAAAAATAAATCCGAACGCGCTCATGATAGGCTTCTGCCGCCGTTTCGCTACGTACAAGCGTGCACATCTCTTGTTTACAGACCTTGACCGTTTGGCTAAGATCGTCAACGATCCCGAGCATCCTGTTCAGTTCCTTTTCGCAGGAAAGGCGCATCCCGCCGACGGTGCAGGACAAGGCCTCATCAAGAAGATTTTCGAGATAAGCCAGCGGCCTGAGTTCCTCGGCAAGATCATCTTCCTTGAGGATTACGACATGCAGCTCGCACGCCGCCTCGTCTCAGGTGTTGACATTTGGATGAATACTCCTACGCGTCCGCTCGAGGCATCGGGTACATCCGGCGAGAAGGCCGAGATGAACGGCGTTGTCAACCTCTCAGTGCTTGACGGCTGGTGGCTTGAAGGCTATCGCGAAGGTGCCGGATGGGCCTTGACTGAAAAGCGCACGTACAAGAATCAGGGATATCAGGATCAGCTCGACGCTGCCACTATTTACGGTCTCCTTGAGAACGAGATCATTCCCTTGTATTACAACAAGAACGGAAAAGGTTACAGCGAAGGCTGGATAAAGGTGATAAAGAACTCCATCGCTACGATTGCGCCCCATTACACGATGAAACGCCAGCTTGACGACTATTACAGCAAGTTCTACAATAAGGAAGCCGCACGCTTCAAGAAACTTGCCGCCAACGATAACCGCTTGGCTAAAGACATAGCCCAGTGGAAAGAAACCGTAGCCGAGCGCTGGGATTCAATCACCGTGGTTTCAAAAGAGTCCACGTTGCCTACAAGCGGCATGGAGACCGGCGTTAAGTATAAGATAAGGTACGTAATCGACGAGCAGGGCCTTAACGACGCAGTAGGTCTTGAGTTTGTATCAGTCACAACGGATAATAACGGCGAGGAAAGGATATCTAACGTATTCCCATTCAAACTTATCGGTAATGAAGGCAATCTCTATACCTTCGAGGCCGTGGTAGAGGCTTCTGAAGCCGGAACTTACAAGACCGGAGTCAGGATGTATCCTAAGAATGAGAATTTACCTCATCGCTTGGATTTCTGCTACGTTAAATGGCTCTAATGCTTAACATTAAGCATGAATATATTTGCGGTGTGCTGACATTTTGCCGGCACACCGCATTATTGATAATGTTTCTAAGGATAATATAAGTACGATGGGAATGGTTATTGGAATAGACGTCGGCATAAGTACTACGAAAATCGTGGGAATATGTGACGGCAACGTGGTTTCACCAATGCGTGTCAAGGCGACCGACCCCGTGACGTCATTGTATGGTGCCTTTGGCAAATACCTGTATGACAACAAGATACAGCTTGCCGACGTCGAGCATGTCATGCTTACCGGCGTTGGTGCGGCATATATAAGTAAGCCCGTGTATGGTTTGCCTACGGATAAGGCAGGAGAGTTTATTGCCGACGGACTTGGAGCAAGGCATGAGTCAGGTAAGGACCGTATAATCGTAGTCAGCATGGGTACGGGCACCTCGCTTGTCAAGTGTGACGGCGACGACATTGAGCATATAGGCGGTATCGGCATCGGCGGAGGAACACTGCAAGGATTGTCGCGCTTGTTGCTTAAGACGGACGACATCCGCACCGTATCTGAAATGGCGGTTATGGGAAACATCTCGAACATCAATTTACGCATCGGCGACATAAGCGCCCGCCCGTTGCCCGGATTACCGATGACGGCAGTAGCGTCTCTTTTCGGTAATGCAAAAAGCGACGCATCAAGGGAAGACATTGCAATCGGACTGATATGGACGGTGTTGCAATCAGTCGGCCAGTCGGCCGTATTGGCCTCAATAGGAAGTAAGATTCGTGAGTATGTGATGATCGGCAACCTTACGCTCTTACCTCAATGCAGGATGGTGTTCCCCCCGATAGAGAAACTTTATGGAGTGAAAATAATAATTCCCGACAATTCGGAGTTTTGCACAGCCATAGGTGCGGCTCTTTGTTATTTTGACAAGCGTTATAAGACAGAAGGATTGTAATATAGATTCTTTAATTTGGTATGAACTCAAAATTGAAAGGTACGTTGTGCGGAGTGGGCGCAGCCGTAAGTTACGGAATGAATCCTCTCGGAGTGTTGCCGCTTTACGCCGACGGAATAAATACAAATTCAGTCTTGTTTTACCGTTACGGTTTGGCCGTGGTAATCATGGCCCTGTTCATGATTGTACAACGTAAGCCGTTTTCCGTCACAATCAAGGAGTTATGCATCTTAATGCCGCTTGGCGTCTTATTCGTGCTTTCATCGTTGACCTTGTTTGAAAGTTTCCACTATATGGATGCCGGCGTAGCCAGTACCCTACTTTTTGTCTATCCCGTTTTGGTCGCCGTGATGATGGCGGTATTCTTTAAGGAAAAAGTAACGGCCGTCACTGTGTTTTCAATACTTTTGTCACTGAGCGGCATAGGCTTGCTGTATGGAGGCGGAGACACAGGCACGTTGAGCCTTACCGGTGTGATGTTCGTGCTGGCTTCTTCGTTGTCATATGCCATATATATCGTTGTCGTGAACAAGTCTTCGTTGCGAATGTCGTCGGTCAAGCTGACATTTTATGTCATGCTGTTCGGACTTTCCGTGATAATCATCAACGCCCTGATAGGCGGGGAAGATACAGCCATACAGAGGCTTACCACTTTGCGTATGTGGATTTTCGCTTCGATATTGGCTTTGTTCCCTACCGTGATTTCACTTATCCTGATGGTTATCGCCGTTCATGAGATCGGCTCAACTCCTACTGCCGTAATGGGTGCTCTTGAGCCTTTGACGGCCGTGGTGTTGGGTGTTACCTTATTCAACGAAGCGTTTACGTTCCGCCTTGCCGTGGGCATCATCTTGATTTTGTCGGCCGTCATTATGATTGTTGCGGGCAAGTCTTTGTCTGTAAACCGCGTGACGATGATCATAGGACGTTTCGGGCGTGTCTTGGCGAAACATTGGAGATGGAAATAAAATGACATAATGGCCGATGAACGTAAGATCATCCACATAGACATGGATGCCTTTTTTGCGTCGATAGAGCAAAGGGACAACCCTGAACTTCGAGGCAAACCGATAGCCGTGGGATTTGACGGAGCCCGCGGAGTAGTGTCTACTGCCAGTTATGAAGCTCGGAAATACGGTGTTCATTCGGCAATGTCCATGACTAAGGCAAAAAGAATATGTCCTCAACTTATAGTCGTGTCATCCGACCATGCACGGTATAAGAATGTTTCAGCGCAAGTGCATGAGATATTTTCCAAGTACACAGACATCATAGAACCATTATCCATTGACGAAGCCTTTTTGGACGTTACTGACTGTGTGCAGAATCTTTCAGCTGAAGAAATAGCCGTCAAGATAAAAGATGAAATACGTGAAATCTTGAATCTTACAGCTTCAGCCGGAGTGTCATATAATAAGTTCCTTGCCAAGATCGCCTCTGATTACAATAAGCCCGACGGACTGTTTGTAATAACCGAAGAAATGTCTCCAGACTTCATTGCCGGCCTACCTATAGAGAAGTTTTGGGGAGTAGGACCGAAAACTGCGGCCGTAATGCATCAAATGGGCATTTTCAGCGGATTACAATTACGCCAATGTTCGCTGAATCATCTTATCAGCGTGTTTGGTAAAGCGGGTGCGATGTATTACAATTTCGCTCGTGGAATAGACGACAGGAAGGTCGAACCGATAAGACAGCGTAAGTCTGTAGGATGCGAGCAAACGTTTATGAATGACATAACCGGGAAGTCTGCGATATTAATTGAATTGTACCATATCGTGGTGGAACTTGCCGCAAGGCTGGATAAGAATCACTTTGACGGATGCACGCTTACATTGAAAGTCAAGTTTTACGATTTCACACAGGTCACGCGAAGTGTGACAAAGATGAAAGCCCTGAAGACAAAGAACGACATACTTGCGCCGGCAAAAGAGTTGATGTCGCAAATAGGATATTCGTCTAAGGCGGTCAGGCTGATAGGGCTTTCGGTGTCAAATCCTCCAGGCGCGCCGAAATACGGGGAATGGGTGGAAGGCGAGCTTGACTTTAAGGATTAGCATGATTTTGGCAAGGCAAGTTTGCATTTATAGAATTTGTTTTGTAATTTTGCAACAAGTTTAAGGTAAGGATTTATAATTTTACAATATGAAACAGACAAAAATAGTAGCCTCAATCAGCGATCGCAGGTGTGAAGTGGATTTCATCCGCCAATTATTCGACGCAGGCATGAATGTCGTGAGGATGAATACGGCACACGCCGATCCTGATGGTATTAGGAAAATTATAAAGAATACCCGTGCGGTAAGTAAGCATATTGGTATTTTGATTGACACGAAGGGGCCCGAAGTCAGAACTACCGGAAATGAGAATCCGATAGAATATAAGACCGGAGATGTGGTTAAGATTTTCGGCCGTCCGGAAATGGACACCGAACACGATATCGTAAACTTGTCTTATGAGAACTTTGCCAATGACGTACATGTAGGCGACGACATACTGTTTGATGATGGTGCGATAGACATGAAGGTCATTGGAATAAACGGCCCGGCAGTAGTCGCACAAGTCCAAAACGACGGAGTGTTAGGCTCGCACAAGAGCGTGAACGTACCAGGCGTGCACATCGACCTGCCTGCCTTGACCGAGAAAGACAGGAACAACATTCTCTTGGCTATCGAAGAGAACATAGACTTTATAGCCCATTCTTTCGTAAGGAGCAAGGAAGACGTGCTTGCCGTGCAAAGAATATTGGACGAGCATAACAGCGACATAAAGATAATCTCAAAGATCGAGAATCAGGAAGGCGTAGACAATATCGACGAGATCATAGACGCCTCTTACGGCATAATGATAGCCCGCGGCGACTTGGGTATAGAGGTGCCGATCGAAAAGATACCCGGCATCCAGCGGATGATAATACGCAAATGCAGGCTGGCCAAAAAGCCCGTCATCGTGGCGACGCAGATGCTTCACACGATGATCAACAACCCACGCCCAACGCGAGCCGAGGTTACGGATATTGCAAATGCCATATATTATAGGACCGACGCCTTGATGCTGAGTGGTGAGACTGCTTCGGGTAAATATCCGGTAGAGGCAGTAAGGACGATGGCTGCGATTGCGGAACAGGCCGAGCAAGATAAGATGTACGACCATGACTTCGACTTCAAGATTGGCGATAATTGCGACGTTACTGAGTTTTTAGCACGTAATGCGATAGAAGCAACCGAGCTTTTAGGCGTAAAAGGCATTATCACTGACAGCAAGACCGGCCTTACGGCAAGAAACCTTGCCGCCTTCCGCGGCCCGAATCCCGTCCTTGCAATATGTTATAAGGAGAAGACACAACGCTGGTTGGCCTTAAGTTACGGAGTGATACCGGTAGCCCAACACGAGCAGATAGGACCGCAAGAACAGTTTCTTGCCGCCCTGCGCATGTTGCGGCAGAAAGGCTATATCAGCATGGAAGACAAGATAGCATATCTTAGCGGCAGTTTCGGAAAGGGCGGTGGAACTACATTCTTGGAAATCAACAAAGTAAAAGAAGTGTTCGATAGGTCGTATGAGTTCCATTTACCGAACACATTCAGATAACATCACGTTAACGTAAAGCATTATCGGTGGTTGTACGCAAAGCGTATTACCACCGATAACTTTTTTATGACTTACTAAATTCAAGCTGACAAGCATCATTTTACGACCTCAGCCTTGATGATTCTTATGTCTTCCAATGGACGTGCGTTGTCGTCTGTTGACACCCATTGTATCAGATCCACCACGTCAAGGCCTTCAACCACTTCACCGAATACGGTGTACTGACCGTCGAGATGCGGCGTGCCGCCTTTCGCCTTATAAGCGTCGCGTATTTCAGGCGTCAGCTTGACCGCGCCGTTTGTCTGGCTGTCGAGTTTGCTTTGGGCGGCGTCAAGCATGCTGTCATTGAAACGCCTGCCGTAGACGATGTAAAACTGCGAGGCCGACGACTCACGTTCCGGGTTGACATTGTCGCCTTCACGGGCGGCGGCTACGGCTCCGCGCTTGTGGAATAGGGCAGGGTAGTGTATTTCGGCGGGTATCTTGTAACTCTCGGGCGAGTCGCCGAGCAGTTGCCCCGGCTTGGCGTGCCGGCTTGCACTGTCACCGGTCTGTATCATGAAACTACTGATGACACGGTGGAAGAGCAGACCGTCATAAAACCCTGCCTTCACCAGTTTTATGAAATTGTCACGATGCTGCGGAGTCTCATTGTAAAGGGCTATGCGTATGTTTCCCTTGTCCGTCTTAAGCAATACTTCATGCCTTATGCTGTCAGCATTCTGAGCGTTCGCGCTTATGCATGGCACGAATAGTATCAACACGAGCAGCACGTAGCACAGAGCCGAAGACTTAAGCGTTTTTTTCTTCATCATATATTTTGTCGAATATTTTCCTCAGGCCGTCAGGTTGGTTGATAAAGTCCCTGATTTTCTTAAGATTAGCCTCGTTTTCCGAACCCGGTATCCACAGGCGTATGTATCCGTGCCCGGAATACTTGTTGTCAAGATGCCCGATAAAGCGTTTCCATTGTTCTTCCTTGTCTTTTTCCGGATAACGTTCAATGCCGAATTGCACAGTCCGCCTGAAAACAGTTTCCGGCTCAAGCTCACGGTCGGCCTCGGCCACAATCTTTCCGTATATGCTTCTTGGTGCGTGTGATGCAGATGCTCGGTGGTCTTCAACGGCTTCTTTCATTATTTTTATTTGTTCGGCCGAGAACCATTTTTTCAGTCGTGCGTCAGCCGCCAATATCTTGCCGCCCGTAATGTGGTGGATGGCCCGCGGCCCCTCAAGCCCTAAGTCATGATATGCGGCAGCGGCGTAAGCCATATTGATGTCAGCGCCTATTGCGCGCGCAAGCCTTATCGATTTTCTTATTACGTTGGTGACATGCTGCGTGCCGTGGGCCTTGTCGAAATTCGAGTAGCGTGGCAGTATCTCGGTCTCGATAAAAACCATCAGGTCTAAATTCACGTTTTTATCCATCATGGGGCAAAGAATCTTTATTTCCTTGCAAATATACTGTAAAATGTTTACTTTTGCAAGAAGTTAGTTTAAATCCTTGTCGGTTTTTTGAAGAAACAAAGCCTTACAGGATGATGAAAGCAGTAACAATAAACATGATGAAAGATAATACAGTAATTCCCGGCTCTCTTAAGGCATGGTTGCTGGCGGCACGCCCCAAGACACTCACGGGTGCGGCCGTACCGGTAATGATCGGACTCTCGTTGGCATACGCAGACGTCGGAGCGGCAGCGTTCAATGTCGTGGCGGCTATGCTGTGCGTGCTGTTCGCCCTGATAATGCAGGTTGACGCGAATTTCGTAAACGATTATTTTGACTTCATACGCGGCAACGACGACAAGGAGCGTCTCGGGCCGCGCAGGGCTTGTGCCGAGGGCTGGATTACACAAAAACAGATGATGCGCGCGATAATCGTAACCACGGTTTTGGCCTGTGTCGTAGGCCTGCCGCTCATTATTTACGGAGGCTGGTGGCTGATAGGTGTTGGTATGCTCTGCGTGCTGTTTTGTTTTCTTTACACTACAAAGCTGTCTTATCTTGGTCTCGGCGACGTATTGGTGCTGGTGTTTTTCGGAATAGTGCCTGTGTGCCTTACATATTATTTACAATCAGGTACGGTCACGCTTGAGGCTTTGCTCGCGTCGGTAGCGTGCGGATTTGTCATTGACACGTTGCTACTCGTCAACAATTACCGCGACATCGACGGCGACCGTCGCGCCGGCAAGATAACGCTCGTAGTAAGGCTCGGCGCACGCATGGGGCGGGCTGCTTATCTTGCAGCGGGAGCAGCCGGAGTAATCGTCGGCGGCCTGTCCGCTTTTTACGGACATACGTCGGCGGCTTTGCTTCCATTAGCTTACCTTACGCTGCATTACTCGGCTTACAGGAAGATGGTAGCCATCAATAAGGGTAAGGCCCTCAACTCCGTGCTCGGCCTTACGGCGCGTAACATGTTCATATACGGCTTGCTTGTCTCGTTTGGTTACCTGATTGGCTTGTGACATACGTACTGCCGCGTCATCCCGCGACGGATAATTTGGCAGTAGCAGTCCTTTTGATTTGCGTGATGCTTCTTGCTGTTTTGGCATCGCAAACCAAAAGGGCTTTTTTCTTGTTCTTTTTATAAAGCTACTTCCGATAACGACATGATTTGTCGTCATGTATGCATATCTTTGCCGCTGTAAATATTGAATGCGTATGAGCAAGCAAGTGGAAGGAATGAGGAGAATGCTCCTAATATTAAACAAATTGCGGCAAAGGGAAAGGTTCGTACCGAGGAACGAACTGCTGGCGTATGTCAACGATATGATGGACAAGCGCTACGGATACAATCGGATTACCATGCGGACGCTCGAACGTGACATAGACGACATCTGCGAGTTTTTCGGCATCGTGATAAAGTTTAACCGCACGAGTCAAGGGTATTATATTAATGAGGATTACAGCTCGTATGACGAGCGCATATGCGAACTTATGATGAATTTCGACCTTATCAACGCCATTGACCGTGACGCTAACTTATCGTCTTTCGTCCTTGCCGAGTACCACAGGCCGCTTTACTGCGAATGGCTCGTGCCGTTTGTCAAGGCCATTCAAGGCCTGCATCCAGTTGCGTTCGATTATGTAAACTATCGTAAAGACTGCTCGGAGAAACATTTCTGCGCACTTCCGCATTATCTTAAGGAGTCAAATATGCGCTGGTACCTGTTAGCTTACGACGGGGCTGTGATGAAGACATTCGGCTTAGACCGCATACGCAGCCTTGAAATGGTGGAGGGAAAGACCTTCAAGCGTAACACCGACATATGCGTAGCCGACCTGTTTCGTGACTGTTACGGTCTGTGGAACGATGATAACATGCCGGTGGAATACATCGAACTTCGCTATGACGCGCTCGACGGTCGATTTATCAAGTCGTCGCCTATCCACCATTCCCAACAGGTGTTAGTAGATACGCCCGACGAGCTCAGAATATCCTTACGCCTACGCATAACCAACGACTTCGTAATGGAGCTGCTCTCACGCAGCCGTTCGCTTGAAATCATAAAGCCGCCGCATCTGCGTGAACGCGTCAGGCAGGTGTACGAAGAAGCACTTAAGCGTAATTCCTAATAACGGCAACCGATGTGGCAACCGGCCATGATGATGCGAGGCATAAGCCGCTGAAAGTAGCTTGATGAGCCGTTGAAACCAAGAGAAAAAGCCGCTGAAGCGGAACAAAATCACGAATGAAAACCACAGGCGGCATAACACGTGGCCTCTTACAAGACGAAACGCATCCTTTTAACGCCTGAAAGGCAACCTTTTGAAGGCTAAAAGGCAACATGTTACAAAACGATTGAAAATCAGACGTTTATGAATGAGACAATGACCAAGCTCTGGATATTTGCAGGCTTTGCTTACATAGCGGCCATACTGCCTGTGTTGGTGATGACGTATTGGATGAGAACGGAGAACGGTTTCAGGCCCAACAGGCTCCACACTTTCTCAAATGATTTCCATATAGATTATTATATAAGGAAAGATTTGAAAAGGCTTTTTATGAAAAAATTAGCGGAAGAGAAAACGGTCGATAGGAAAAATACGATAATCATTTTAATCAAAGTTTCAGTTTATGATTATCTTTTCAAAGAACTAAGAAGGAATGGCTATAAAGTATGTGATGTTAGGATTCCGTTTCCTTCAACAGGAAATCAGAAAAGATTCGCGGAGGCTATGTTAAAGGTCGAAGAAGAATTAAAAGGTCTATAATTATTGGCTACTTATTATGCTTTAAAATTTGAATATTACAAATAAATATATAGCTTGTTTTGCATTATCATTATATTTGATTACTTTTGCAGGGCTTAAATTGGAATAAAGTAAAAAGAAAGGAAATATGAGAAGCAGGACTACAACATGGTTTGAGTGTAAAATCCGTTATGAGAAAACAATGGAAGACGGAACGGCAAAGAAGGTAACCGAGACATATACCGTTGACGCTCTTAGCTTTACGGAGGCTGAGGCAAGTATAATGGAGGAAATGTCGGCGTACATCAGCGGCGAATTTGAAGTGAGGGATATTAAGAAAGCCGCTTACGGAGAAGTGTTCTTCAGCGATTCGGAGTCGGCCGACCGTTGGTACAAGACCAAGTTGCAGTTTATCACCATTGACGATAAGACGGAGAAAGAGAAGCGCTCTAACGTAAATTACCTCGTGCATGCGGCTTCGCTGCCCATGGCCGTTAAAAGCATCGACGAGGTGATGGGCGGCACTATGATTGACTATGTGATAGCGAGCGTTGCCGAAACTCAGATTATGGACGTGTTCGAGCATAATAAGATCTTGAACAAGCCTGAGGCTGACGCTAAGCCCGAATATGAACAGAACGAGAACGGTGGGGAGGCGTGATGATGTTGAATGTCGACGTTGCGGAGAATCTGCGTGCCATAAAAGACACATTGCCCGACGGCGTGCGTCTCGTAGCCGTCAGTAAGTTTCATCCGGTAGAGTATCTTGAGGCTGCGTATACGGCAGGGCAGCGTGTGTTCGGAGAAAGTCACGAGCAAGAGCTGACAAAAAAGCAGGCCGCGCTGCCTGACGACATTGAGTGGCATTTCATCGGTCATTTGCAGACCAACAAGGTAAAGTATATCGCGCCTTACATTTCAATGATAGACGCTGTTGACTCGCTGAAGCTGTTGAAGGAAATCAACAAGCAGGCCGCAAAGAACAACAGGGTGATAAAGGTGTTATTGGAGTTGCATATAGCCGAGGAAGCGACGAAATACGGATTTACGCCTGACGAATGCCGCCGGATGCTTAGTGAGGGCGAATGGCGTAGCTTGGAAAATGTTGAGATTTGCGGACTGATGATGATGGCGTCAAATGTCGACGACGAAGAGCAGATAAGGAGAGAGTTTCTTACGGCAGCCGCATTCTTCGACGAGGTGAAGGCCGATTACTTTTCCGATGCCGACAGCTTCTGTGAGCGGTCATGGGGCATGAGCGGCGATTACGGCATTGCCGTAAAGTGCCGTAGCACGATGGTTCGCATAGGTACTGCGATATTCGGCCCGCGCGTATATTAATATGGGGTTTTAGGGTTTTAAGGTTAAACGGTGAAACATCAAAAACTAATACCGCATAACCTTAAAACCGTAAAACATCATAACCTTATAATCCAACAAACCTTAAAAACAAATCAACTGTTCAGGTTGTTCAATAAATACTGTGCCGCCGTTTTGAATTAGGAAATCCTTATCACGGAATCCCCAAAGCACACTTACGCAAGGGATCCCGCAGTTTCGTGCAGTGGCTATGTCCACTTCGCTATCGCCGATATACACGGTTGTAGCTTTATCGGCTCCCAGCTTGTTCATTGCCGCCAGCACTGTGTCTGGAGCAGGTTTCTTACGTATATTGCTGCTCTCGCCAATGGCGACGCTGATATATTCGGCAAAGAATGTACGGCATAAGTTTTCAGTCGCCTTGCAATATTTATTGCTCACAACAGCCAACTGCTTACCGCGTTCCTTTAATGTTTTCAGCATTTGCATCACACCCGGATATGGGCGGGTTGTGTCAAGATCGTGTTTTAGGTAATATGAGACAAATTCAGAATAGATGTCTTCGTATTGTGGATTATTCACTCCTTCAGGGATGGCTCTTTCTATTAGTTTCCTTATTCCGTTTCCAACCATTAGCCTGACCTCTTCTTTCGTATGTTCGGCAAAGCCGAATTTTCTCATCGCATGATTCGTGCTTGCCGTAAGGTCGTCGAGCGTATAAAGCAACGTTCCGTCAAGGTCGAAAATATATGTATCAAACTGTTTCATGCTGTTTTTATTTAAACTTGAGTTTTTGGATGATTACTTTGTCAGTTTCTCTTCTAAATACTTTCCTGTTATGCTATCCTTACATTTAATCATGTCTTCAGGCGTACCGCTGAACACAAGGAACCCACCTTTGTCTCCTCCGTCGGGACCGAGGTCGATAACGTAGTCTGCACATTTTATGACATCTAAATTATGTTCAATTACTATGACTGAATGCCCATGACGGATAAGGGCGTCGAAAGCCTTTAACAGCTTCTTTATATCATTAAAATGCAGACCGGTTGTTGGCTCGTCGAAAATGAATAGGGTAGGGTCGCATTTCTCTTGACTCAAGAAGTAGGCGAGCTTCACGCGCTGATTTTCGCCACCAGACAATGTTGACGAGCTTTGCCCGAGTTTAATATATCCAAGACCTACGTCGTCGAGCGTTTTCAGCTTTCGTACGATTGAGTCCTGGCCGTTTTGCCCGAAGAAATTTATGGCGTCGCTAACGGTCATTTCCAATATGTCATGAATATTCTTGCCGCAGAATCTTACGTCTAAAATATCAGACTTGAATCTTTTGCCGTGACAAGCGTCACAAACAAGCTCAAGGTCGGCCATAAACTGCATCTCCACGGTTATTACTCCTGTACCCTTACACGTCTCGCAACGTCCTCCGTCCGTATTAAATGAAAAATATTGCGCGGTGAAGCCCATTTGCTTGGCTAATGGTTGCTCGGCAAACAGTTGCCTTATGTCGTCGAAGGCTTTGACGTATGTCACGGGATTCGAGCGCGAACTTTTGCCTATAGGGTTTTGGTTGACCATTTCCACATGCCTTATATCTTTCCAATCTCCGTCAAGTCCGGCGTATTCACCGGGTACGTCGGCCACTTCGTCAAGTCTTCTTTTCAAGGCCGGATACAGAATTCCTCTGACCAAAGACGATTTACCCGAACCGCTCACGCCCGTAACGACGGTCAAAACATTCAATGGAAACTCGGCATTCACGCCCTTAAGATTATTCATCCTTGCGCCTTTCACGATAATGCTCTTATTCCACGCTCTCCTTGCATCAGGAACAGGTATTGACTCTATATTGAAAAGATATTTTACTGTGTGACTCTTATCAAATGTTGTTGAATCATCCTTATTAAGCTCCGCCGGCACTCCTTCATAAACGATCTCTCCTCCGTTGCGACCGGCGTCAGGGCCAAGGTCTATAAGATAATCAGCCGCCCTGATGATGTCTTCATCATGTTCCACAACAATCACAGTATTGCCTAACGCTTGTAATTCTTTCAAGACGTGTATCAGCCTGAATGTGTCCCTGCTATGCAGCCCGATGCTCGGTTCGTCTAAGATGTATAACGAACCGACAAGGCTGCT
This sequence comes from uncultured Prevotella sp., assembly GCA_944319945.1. Classification (GTDB taxonomy): domain Bacteria; phylum Bacteroidota; class Bacteroidia; order Bacteroidales; family Bacteroidaceae; genus Prevotella. The sequence goes on along the minus strand of CALUFN010000083.1, from coordinate 5,988 downwards.
CCCTAATGCGGTAGTAAGGTTTATGCGTTGGCTCTCTCCGCCGCTCAAGCTGTTTGAAGGCCTGTTGAGCGTAAGATAGCCTAAGCCGACGTCGACCAAATAATTTATCCTGTTATTTATTTCGGCCAACAATCGCTTACTGATTTTCGCCTCATGCTCATCTAACGTTAGGTTGTCAAACCATTGTTTCAGATTTACTATAGGCATTTCAACAAGATTGCTTATGCTCTTGCCGTTGATCTTGACATAATTAGCTTCCTTTTTCAATCTTGTCCCTCGGCATTCCGGGCAAGTGGTCTTGCCGCGATAACGGCTCATCATGACGCGGTATTGTATTTTATATTGGTTTTCTTTCAGCATTTGGAAGAAAGCATCAATACAAACCCTTTCGCTCAGATCCATTTGCTTTTGACACGGCAGCCCGTGCCAAAGCCAATCCTTGTGTTTACCGGATAAGCTATAATATGGCTCGAAAATAGGGAATCCGTCTTTTGACGCTTGCAAGCAAAACTCGTCTTTCCATTTTTCCATCTTTTCACCGTGCCAACATTGCACGCAGCCTTCATATACGCTAAGCGAAGGATTGGGTATCACTAATTTCTCATCTATGCCTATTACGTTGCCGAATCCTTCGCATACTGGACAAGCACCGATAGGGGAGTTGAATGAAAACATGTTGTCGTTAGGTTCTTCAAACCTTATGCCGTCAGCCTCGAATTTGTCAGAGAAATCATAAGTAATGCTTGACGGTATGAACGTAATCCTGCACGAGCCTTCACCCTCAAAAAATGCCGTTTCAACGGAGTCAACGATTCTTGAAATCGTGTCCGGATCATCGTCTACCGACATTCTGTCGATTAAAACGTATATATCATTTTTTGCAAATTGTTCAACATGGTCAACAACATCTTCAATTCTCAATAATTCCCCATTATGATAAATACGGGAAAATCCTTGCTGTAACAATATTTGTAATTGGCGTTGCACGGTGTTGCCTTCGCTTATGTGAAGCCGTGACAATATGACGAACCTAGTGCCTTTGGAAAACGTCGACAGACATCTCAAAATATCTTCCGTCGTATGTTTTTTCACTTCAACACCGCTTATCGGCGAATAAGTTCGACCGATCCGTGCGAACAACATCCTTAAATAGTCATAGATTTCGGTGCTTGTGCCTACGGTTGAACGTGGATTCCTCGTGTTAACTTTCTGTTCAACTGCAATTGCAGGCGGCAATCCTTTTATATAGTCGAAATCCGGCTTATTCATTCTTCCGAGGAATTGGCGCGCGTAAGCCGACAAACTTTCAACATAACGACGCTGGCCTTCAGCATACAATGTGTCAAAAGCTAATGAAGACTTACCAGAACCTGAGACACCCGTAACAACAATGAACTTATTGTGCGGAATTTTTATCGATATGTTTTTTAAGTTGTTTACTCGTACATTCTTTAATTCTATATATTCATTCATTTGTCATGCGGTTTTATAGGCGAACTTTATGAGACAGACAATCTTAGAAATTTTTATTTATCATAATGCCCGTTAGTTGACATTTTAACTCAAAGAGCCGGCCGACTGATTCCTTACGCTTTCATGCGTTGGAATCATCTTACCCTTAAAATGTCGTTTACTTTAATTGAATAGTCGGCTTTCAATCCGTTCATTTTATACAGGCTTGATAGTCTTATGCCATAATTCTGCGCTATCGAGTACATGCTTTCGCCGGCTTTTACGCGATGCGGCCGGTCCTTGTATGCTTTTTCTGCTTTCTTCTGCTTCTTCTTAAGATATATTATTTCTCCCTCCACGAGTTTGTCGTCCTTGTCACGCTCATTGTATTTTGCCAATTTTTTGTATGAAATGCCGACTTCTTTACTTATGGACTTGAACGTGTCACCCTTTCTTGCTTTTACATAATAATTTTTATTATAGATGTATATCGGGTGTAGATTTGCGCCGTATGCGGCGTCTTTCACGGCCGAACGGTCTACCATGAACTTGTCATACTTCTTGGCCTTGTCGTAACGGTGCAATTGATATAATTCTATGATACCGATCAGCTGTTTGGCGTATGCCGGATTCGTAGCATAGCCGCAGCTTTTTAGCCCTTTGGCCCATCCTTTATAGTCGGTCACGTCAAGTTTGAACAACTTTCTGTATCTCGGCTGACTTACCAGGAAACGGCTGTGGTCCTCGTAGCTTTCATAGGCGTCACGATAGGCCCTGAAGCATTCTTGCCTCTCGTCGTCGTCATGGCGCGTGGTGGCTCCGCTCCAGTTGTGGCATTTTATACCGAAATGATTATTGCTGTTACGCGTCAGCTCGCTCGTCCCCGCCCCGCTCTCCAAGAGGCCTTGAGCGAGCGTGATGCTTGCCGGTATGTTGTATTTCAGCATCTCGGCTATGGCCAGATCCTTATATTGGTCGATATAGGCTTGATAACGTGAGTTCCATTTCGCTTGCGCGCCGACGGCAACGCTTATCAATAAAGCTAAATGTATCAGTAGATATCTTTTCATACAGTCAATATTCATAATCAGTGCAAAATTAAGGCAATTCTGCATGTTCTCAAAATTTTACTTTATAAAATTATTTAATCTTTGTATATTAAGAATGTACACTGGCGAGCATTACGCTTTTGCCTGCGCCAGCTGAATGGGCGGCCTTTTGTATCCCAATAAGCCGCCTTTTACCGCCTAGAAGGCGGTCTTTTGCAGCGTAAAAGGTCGCCTTTTATAAAGCATTGATATACAACGTGTTACCAACCCGTATTTACTCTATTGGCGTATGACGGGAACAGACGGTTAGGGAAACTAATATTACATTATCGGCAAATAAAATTATGTTTTGTCTTGGATTTTATCACTTATTGACGTAACTTTGCCGCGAAATTCTGAAAAAACATGATTCAACAATATCCGTCGCAGTTGTTCGGTAAGGCCGTAGCCGAGCTGTCAGGCCTGCCGGGCGTAGGCCAGAAGACGGCCTTAAGGCTGGCGTTGTTCCTATTGAGGCAAGACAAGGACAGTGTGGAAAGGTTTGTCGACACCATACGTGACATGCGCCGTGAAATCAGATATTGTAAGGTTTGCCATAACATAAGCGACACAGACGTATGTCCGATATGCGCCAATCCCCACAGGGATAAGGCTACGGTGTGCGTAGTGGAAAGCGTGCAGGACGTGATGGCCGTGGAGAACACCCAGCAATACAACGGCCTATACCATGTGCTCGGCGGCGTGATATCGCCGATGGACGGCGTAGGCCCTGACGACATTGAGATAGGCTCGCTCGTCAAGAGGGTTGAAGACGGAGGCGTGAGCGAGGTGATACTTGCGTTAAGCTCCACTATGGAGGGCGACACTACCAACTTCTATATTTACAGGAAGTTGGCTAAATACGACGTGAGGCTCAGCGTCATAGCGCGCGGCATATCCGTAGGCGGCGAACTTGAATATACTGACGAGGTTACATTAGGGCGCTCGATTATAAACCGCGTACCGTTTGACGGGAAACAATAACCGGCATAACATAGCAATAGAACAATATGAAGAAAATAAGAAACCTATTGATGGCGGAAATGCTTTCATGCATAATCGCGTCGCTGGCGATTGTCATATTATACGAAACCGAAACGCTTCTGCCCGGAAGCCTTGCCGGCAATGCGAATGCCGAATTTCTCACAGTCTCGTTGATGGAGATACTTACGATATGCATGGTTCCGTTGGCACTAAGGTTATTCAAGTTCGGAAACATAGGCCGAAGCCTCGCTTCCGACGGCGGCCGCCGGCTCGCCAAGTGGGGAAGCATAAGGATGATGATGATATGCATGCCGATGATGGTCAACACCTTGTTTTATTATTTGTTCGGCTTCAACGTAGCGTTCGGATACATGGGTATAATCTGCCTTATCTGCCTCGTGTTCATAAATCCCACGATGTCACGTTGCGTCTCGGAAACAGGAAGTGAAGAATGAAATTATCCGTTATCATCGTAAGCTATAACGTAAAGCACTATTTACGCCAGTGCCTCGACAGCCTTAAGCGGGCGGTTAAGGGCATCGATGCCGAGATATGCGTAATCGACAACCATTCAAAAGACGACACTGTAGAGTGGCTCAGGCTTAACGAGCCCGAGGTGAAGCTAATAGCCTGCAGCCATAACAACGGTTTTGCGAAAGCAAACAACATGGGCATCAGGCAGACAAGCGGCGAATACGTATTGCTGCTTAATCCTGACACGTTCGTCGGCGAGGACACGGTCAAGGCGTGCATCAGCTTCATGGACGAGCACGCTGAGGCCGGAGGGCTAGGCGTGCGCATGCTTAAGAGCGACGGCATCAGCGCAATGGAAAGCCGCCGCGGCCTCCCTACCCCGATGACGTCATTATATAAGATGTGCGGACTATGCGAGATGTTCCCGAAAAGCAAGCGTTTCGGGCGATACTACATGTGCGGGATGGCTTGGGACGAACCCGGCCGGATAGAAGTGATAAGCGGGGCGTTCCTCATGGCGCGGCGCGCGGCCTTAGACAAGGCCGGACTGCTTGACGAGGATTTCTTCATGTACGGGGAAGACATCGACCTGTCTTACAGATTGCTTAAGAACGGATATGAGAATTGGTACATTCCGGCTAAGATACTCCATTATAAAGGCGAAAGCACGCAAAAATCGTCATTCAGGTACGTGCACGTGTTTTATGAAGCCATGCTCATCTTTTTCCGCAAGCATTACGGCCACCTGAGCTTCTGGCTATCTATACCAATAAAGGCCGCCATATACATGAAGGCCACGTTGGCGTTGGTAAAGATGTCTTCTGAAAACATCAGGAAAATGCTCGGGTTCTCCACACGCGTGAAAAAAAAGAAAAGCGTATATATATTCTTAGGTTCAAAAACGTCGATAAGCCGATGCCGCGAACTTGCTTACAAAAGCGGTCTGAAAGCAGAATATCTGGAATGTGATGAAACGTCAAATCCGAACGGGCATTTAAGCATAATCGGGGAAATAGGCAACGACGTTTCGGCTTATGCCGTATATGACATCAATTCATACAAATACGCCACCGTGCTCGATTTGTTCTCACGCTCACCTAAGGAGAACGTATTCATAGGAACGTATGATCCTGTAAGCAACACGATAATAACCGACAAAGACATAATATACTAATGACTGACAACCTACCACAAGTGTTCCTGAGAGCCATAGAGCCGGAAGACCTCGACATATTGTACGGGATTGAAAATGATATGAGCCTATGGAATGTCAGCGTTACGAGCGTCCCCTACTCCCGCTACACGCTTTATGACTACATCGCAAATACTAAAAGCGACATATATGCCGACCGCCAGGTGCGCATGATGATTGAGAACGCAAACCATGAGGTGGTCGGAATCATCGACCTCATAAACTTTGACCCCAAGCACATGCGGGCCGAGATAGGCATAGTGATTGAGAGAAAGCACCGTAACAAAGGCTTGGCCCAATCCGCCATTAACAAAATCAAGGAATACTCGCTTGACATTTTACATCTTCACCAGCTATATGCATATATAAACGTAGACAACAAGCAGTCTTTGAATTTGTTTGAAAGATGTGGATTCTTACCGTCAAACGAGTTGAAAGACTGGCTTTTCGACGGGAAAAACTACCACAATGCATTGCTAATGCAACTTTTTTTGTAAAAAGTCTCTGAAACATTTGGCGGATTGAAAAAATCTCCGTACCTTTGCAACCGCAATTGAGAAATACAGCTGAGGTGCGTTAGTTCAGCCTGGTTAGAATGCCTGCCTGTCACGCAGGAGGTCACGGGTTCGAGTCCCGTACGCACCGCAAGACAACAACGGAATTTCTCATGCCAAAGGTGCGTTAGTTCAGCCTGGTTAGAATGCCTGCCTGTCACGCAGGAGGTCACGGGTTCGAGTCCCGTACGCACCGCTTACGAAAAAAGACTGAAATAAGAAAGTCGAAGACAATATCCTCAAA
>CALUFN010000082.1 GCA_944319945.1 uncultured Prevotella sp. | reverse complement strand
GATATTTTTTGTGTTAAAAGAGGACAAATATGTAGGACAAAATGACAGATTAACAAATTTTGCGTCTAAATTTGCAGCAACGAAAATCAAAATGAAAGTATCAATTAAAATATAATCTAAATGAAAATGAAAAAGTTATCTAACTATTTCGTCTATGCGATATGCGTCATCGCAGTAGCATTTTCAGCCGGAGCTTTCATCAAGGTGAACGCCAACACCAACAGCATGCCTGCGGCCCAGCCCGTCGACCTGACATACGCCGCAGAGAAAGCACTGCCGGCAGTGGTACACATTAAATACTTACAGAACAGCAAAGTACAGACGGTTGAGATGGAAGCCGACCCGTTCGACTTCTTCGACCCGTTCGGCTTCTTCGGCAACCCCGGCAACGGCGGCAAGCAGAAGCGCAAGATACAAACCCCCAAGCGCGAAGGCTCGGGCTCGGGCGTTATCATTTCGGCCGACGGATACATCGTGACCAACAACCACGTTGTTGACGGAGCCGACGAACTGACCGTAACGCTCGACGACAAGCGCGAGTTCTCGGCACGCATCGTCGGCACTGACAAGATGACAGACCTCGCGCTCATCAAGATCGACGGCAAGAACCTGCCAGCCATCACCATCGGCGACAGCAACAACCTGAAAGTAGGCGAATGGGTGCTGGCCGTGGGCAACCCGTTCAACCTCAACTCCACCGTAACGGCCGGCATCGTCAGCGCCAAGGCACGCTCGATCGGCGCTAACGACGTTGAATCGTTCATCCAGACCGACGCCGCAATCAACGCCGGAAACTCCGGCGGAGCTCTCGTCAACACGAAAGGCGAGTTAGTTGGCATCAACGCCATGCTCGTATCACAGACCGGAAGCTATGCCGGATACGGCTTCGCCATACCTACCACGATCATGAACAAGGTGGTTGCCGACATCAAGCAATACGGCACCGTACAAAGGGCGCTGATCGGAGTGTCGGGCACCGACGTGAACAGGTACTTCGACATGCAGAAGGCCGAAGGCAAGGAGGTTGACCTCGGAACTATGGAGGGCGCATACATCAACGAAGTGCAAGACGGCGGAGCCGGAGCCGAGGCCGGGCTGCAGAAGGGCGACGTGATAACCGGCATCGACGGCAAGAAGATAACAAAGATGGCCGAGTTGCAGGAGTATCTTGCCAACAAGCGCCCCGGCGACAAGGTTACGATAACATTCTTGCGCGACAAGAAGAGCAAGACAGCCACGCTTACGCTTAAGAACCAGCAAGGTAATACAGGCATTGTGAAAAACGCCGACCTTGACGTGCTCGGCGGAAACTTCCGCGAGATTAACAACTCTGAAAAGCAACAGCTTAACATCAGCACAGGTCTCGTAGTGATGAAGGTGAACAACGGCGCGCTCAAGGATGCCGGTATCAGTCGCGGATTCATCATCCAAAAGGTTAACGACGAACCGATGAAGACAATCGACGACTTGCAGAAAGCCGTCAAGGAAGCGTCGACGAGCAAGGATCCAGTGCTTTACATTCAAGGCATCTATCCTACCGGAAAGAAGGCTTACTTCGCCGTGCCGCTGCAAAACGAATAACGCATAGACTGTATTGGCAGTAAAACACCACAAAGCCGCATATGTTGACAATAAGCGTATGCGGCTTTTTTCGCGTGCTGATAAAAAACAAGGATTTTGCAATAAAAATATCAAAAATATTTGCTATTTATACGGAAAAACACTATATTTGCAAATGCTTTAAATTTATTACGCTAATGAGACAACTGAAAATCACAAAATCAATCACCAATCGGGAAAGTGACTCGTTGGATAAGTATCTGCAAGAAATAGGCCATGAAGAGCTTATAAGTGTGGAAGAAGAAGTAGAGTTGGCTCAGCGTATAAAAAAAGGAGACCGCAAGGCCCTTGAAAAACTGACCAAAGCAAACTTACGCTTCGTTGTTTCAGTAGCCAAGCAATACCAAAACCAGGGATTAAGCCTGCCCGACCTGATCAACGAAGGCAACTTGGGCCTAATCAAGGCGGCCGAGAAATTCGACGAGACAAGAGGCTTCAAATTCATCTCTTACGCCGTATGGTGGATACGGCAAAGCATTTTGCAGGCCATAGCCGAACAGAGCAGGATAGTAAGGTTGCCGCTGAACCAAGTAGGATCAGTCAACAAGATCAACCGCGTTCTCAACAAGTTCGAGCAAGAACACGAGCGCAGGCCGAGCATAGAAGAGATAGCCGACAACGTAGATCTTCCGCAAGAAAAGATCGAAGAAGCCATGAAGGTGAACAGCCGCCATGTCTCCGTCGACGCTCCTTTTGCCGAAGGTGAAGACAACAGCCTTCTTGACGTGCTTCCAAACAACGACTCCCCGATGGCCGACAGAAAGCTGGTGCTGGAGTCTTTGCGTGAAGAGATCAACCGTGCGCTTCAAACATTAAATGAAAGGGAACGCAATATAATCGAAGCCTTTTTCGGTATCAACCAACCGGAAATGACTCTTGAGGAAATCGGCGACAAGTACGGTCTTACACGCGAGCGAGTCAGGCAAATCAAGGAAAAGGCAATCAGGCGCCTACGTCATAACACTAAGAACAAATTGTTGAAGTCTTATTTGGGACAATGACAAACTTATACTACGACATTTAGGTAAAAGACAAATTAAGGATAATAGACAGAATGGATATGAAATCATGCAAAAATATCATTGCAGTCATGGCATTCATCATAATGTCAGGATGGACGATGCCGGCTTCAGGTAAGCTGAAATGCGTTCCGAAGATCTATGCTTTCGGCTTTTCAGCCTCATTCAACGACTCCATAGTGTATTTCACTGACATTCAAGAGATTGATAGCGCATGGATAAATGACAAGAACAAATTCCTTGTGAGCCGTGATAACTATTCTTATCAGTTGAAGAATTACTTCATAAACATAGGCTTGCCGCATCGTACATGCATAATCAGTTATGCCCTAAATAAGAAGGACATCGAGAAGAAATACGAAAAGATGAAAAGCAAATACGTAAAATCCGGCAACTTCACAATTAAGGATGTTAACGAACAAGACTTCCATTTTACGGCTATAAAACCCGATGAATACCAAATGGAAGCAGCAGGAAAATAAGAAGCATAACGGGCTAATTCATAAAAAGACAATGCATACCGTTGAACACAATCGGTATGCATTGTCTTTTTATGAATTATAAAACGCGTTCATTGCACCACCTTATAACGTATCCGGAACGAATGGGTCATCTCATCCCAATTAGTCCCCAACATCTCAAACCGTCCAATTTGCGAGGTTGAACGCACATGTTTTCCTATGCAAGGGCATACATCATAATCTCCAATACGCACCAAACGCAAGGTTTCAGAGGCATCCTCTGGAAGCCTGTCTAACGAGATTCCTTCGGGTATGTTGTCGTGAGTGACATATTCAAACGACACTGGGAGATCCTCGTTTATAAGCTCATTCATACGCCGTTCGATTTCTTTCTCCTCTTGACGGGTTGGCTTATGATCGAGAATATAGCTGATCTTGCTTTTCTTCCGTTCTACATGGGCGTTTTTAGAGCGTTCACAGCCGAACAGTCTCATCATCGTTTGATTCAATAGATGTTCCGCCGTATGTGCCGGCGGGAACTCTTCTTTGTTATGTGCATTAAGGCTCAATGACTCTTTCATAAAAATATAATGAATTATATTCTTAAATATTGAATTTATACGCTTTGCCCGAATACGCGCCAACCTTTACATTCACGGTGCCGTCTGCTTTCAAGCTAACCGTCTGCGCATCGCCGTCGAACAGCAGATCGCACATATTTACGTCTCCTTCAGGTAATTTCAGATAGTCGAAAGCATGATACGGCAGGCATACATTACAGTCTGCTTCCTCTCCGCTAAAATTCACGACGACAAGTAACACTTCGTTTCCGTACTTGCGAATGAATGCGTATTGGCTGTAAGGATTGAAGCCTTCACGCCCTTGATTGGCATACATCAAGTCGAAGAAACAGCCGTCCGATATAGCGTTCTCCGAATTTGCGAGATTCAATACCAATGTATAAGCCTTCTCCAAAGCCTTCTCTTCGTTTGAAAGTTTTCTCCTATTTACATATCCTTTATATAAAGCCGGCACCGTCCAGTAGTCAAATATGGTTGTACGCCCGTCAAGTCCGCTAAACCCTTCCTTATCCATGCCACGCTCTCCAAGTTCCTGACCGGCATAAAGCATAAACGGATTGCCGCCCATAAGGGCACTTACTATCAACGCGGGAATACCCTTACGTGCGTCTCCGGCAAGGAAATCGCTGGCAAGGCGCACCTCGTCGTGGTTTTCAAGGAAATAAAGCATGTGACCTTTTATGTCATCAACAGCCTGCCATTGACCGGTTATCGCCGATGCAGGGCATGTGCCACGGACAATACCGCACAAGCAATCATACATTCCGACCTTATCATATAGATAATCAAAACCGCAAGTCACATACGTCCTGTAAAGCGAAGGATTGTAAACTTCTCCTATGAACAACAAGTCGGGATAAGATGCCTTAACCTTAGATACGGCCCAACTCCAAAATTCCGCAGGAACCATCTCTGCCATGTCGCAACGGAAACCGTCAACGCCCTTGCCTGCCCAAAACAGCAGTATGTCAAGCATCTTGTTCCACGTGTCGGGTACCGGATCGAAATGATACGACCTGCCTCCTGCGTCGCAGTAATCAATGCCGTAATTCAACTTGACGGTTTCATACCAATCGTTTACGCAAGGATGATTGTCAAAATGGTCGTTTCCTGTCGCTTTTGCCGGATATTCAGTGTAAGGTTCTTTCTCTCCGCAGATCAAATCAAGATAAGGCTCGAAGGGAGTATTGACGCAATAATAAAAATTATTCTGCGGAGAGAATCCCATGTTCTTATCATCATCTTCGCCCAAATCCACCACTCCGTCGGGTTTACCTACCGACTTATATTGACGCGCCACATGGTTGGGGACGAAATCCATTATCACTTTCAAGCCGTTCTTGTGCGTCCGGCTTACCAAAGAGTCAAACTCAGCCATTCTGTCGTTAACGTTTTCAGCCAAATCAGGATCAACGTCATAATAGTCGGTAATGGCATAAGGCGAGCCGGCTTTGCCTTTCACCACTGCCGGATGCTGGCGAGGTATGCCGTATGCAGAGTAATCCGTCTTCGTGGCATGACGTATTATACCCGTGTACCAAATGTGAGAAGCGCCCAGATTCCTTATTCTCCGCAACACGGCATCATCGAAAAAGTTCATCTTTCCGCAACCGTTCTCGTCAATGCCGCCGTTCTCGACACGGTTAAACGAGCGGTTGCCGAATAGTCGCGTAAAGACTTGATATATAATTATTTTACCCATCAGACTTAAACAAAAGAAATAAATGAGAATGGAGAATTATATTCACCGTTGTCGTTCCTACCTTGAACAACGCGGCAAATAATAATTCTCCATTCCTGAAACTGATATTTTATTCTGCCCTTATGCTATTCCGTGAGCCGAAACATTCTTGTCGATACGTGCGATCATGCCCTGCAATGCTTTTCCGGGACCGCACTCCGTAAAGTCGTCGGCACCGTCGGCTATCATTGCCTGAACGCATGAAGTCCATTTAACCGAGCTTGTCAACTGTGCTATGAGGTTAGCCTTGATTTCAGCAGGATCAGTATGAGGCTTTCCGTCAACGTTTTGGTAAACAGGACATTTCGGGGTATTAAAGTCGGTCTTTTCGATTGCGGCCTGCAGTTCGTCCTTAGCCGGCTGCATCAGCGGAGAGTGGAACGCTCCGCCTACCTTCAATGGCAATGCACGCTTTGCGCCAGCAGCCTTCAGCTTCTCACACGCTTCATTGATGGCTTCGATATTTCCGCTTATCACGAGCTGGCCAGGGCAATTAAAATTAGCCGGCACGCACACGTGGCCTTCCTTGTTGATCTCGGCGCAGATTTCCTCAACCCTTTCATCGGGCAGGCCTATGATGGCGGCCATTGTAGAGGGAGCAGCCTCGCAAGCCTTTTGCATCGCCATAGCACGTGCGTAGACCAACTTCAATCCGTCTTCAAAACTCAAAGCCCCGGCGGCTACCAAAGCTGAGAACTCGCCCAGCGAGTGGCCGGCCACCATTGAAGGAGTGAACTCGTCGCCCATGCACAAAGCGCTTATCACACTGTGTAAGAATACGGCCGGCTGAGTAACTTTAGTCTGCTTAAGTTCATCGTCAGTGCCGTTAAACATTATTTCGGTTATATTGTAACCGAGAATATCATTAGCTTTTTCAAAAAGTTCCTTTGCTAAAGGATTGCTGTCGTACAGGTCCTTACCCATACCTACGAATTGTGCTCCCTGACCGGGAAAAACAAATGCTTTCATTTCGTTAAAATATTTACAATGAATTATTTAGCGTGCAAAGTTAACACATTTTCCCCATACGTGCAAACAATACACATAATATATAACGACAAACGGGAAACAATGCGGTAACGGCTGTAGCCGTAATGGCGTGATGAAGGCATTGCAAAAGGTAACCTTTTAAAACGCAAAAGGATACCTTTCGCATGCCAATATGCCGCCTTTGGCATTCTAAAAAGCCGCTTATTGTGATGCTTCGGCAATTCTTTCCGCTTCGGCTCTTGCGGGTTTACCTGTACCGGTGAGCGGTATTTTATCCACGCTTATATATTCCTTAGGCCGCCAATAATGCGGTAAGACTCTTGCGCAGATGTCGTTTACTTCTATCACGTCTTCGGTCTCAATAAGCATGACCACTATCTCGCCGAAGCGTTTATCCTTACGTTTAGTGATAATATAGGGTGTCTGAAGATGCGTGCGCAAAGCATTTTCAATGTCTTCAATTCGTATCTTAATGCCGCCGCTGTCTATTACGTTATCCTTGCGCCCCAAAATGCGGAAACGTTTTCCGTCGGGATGCAGTTCGGCCACGTCGTTAGTATTTAACGTGCAGGGGCAAACAGCCGGAGCGTCTATAACGAGGCAATCGTCAGGAGCGAGGCTTACGCTCACTCCGTCGAAAGGAGTGTACCATGCGTCGGCATCCTGACCATTGAGTCTTCTCAACGCTATGTGCGACAACGTTTCCGTCATGCCGTATGTGCTCCATACGGCATTAGGGAAATTGCGCAACTCGTCTTCCAGCGTAGAGTCAATCGCTCCGCCTCCTATGATCAGATGTTTTATGCCTGACAATAATCTTCGTTCATGCTCCACTTGCAGACTATTATACACCTGCATTGGTACCATAGCCGCAAAATCGGGTGCCTCGGTAAGCGTTGCAAGAGGATGGCCGGTCGGTTTCATGCTTATTAGGCGCAAGCCGCACACTAAGGAACGCACTACTACCATTTTGCCGGCAATATAGTCAAGCGGCATGCATAATAATGCCGTGTCGCCTTTTGACAAACCGAGAAATCCGCAGGTAATGCGCGCGCTGGCTGCCATGCGCTTCTTCTCCACCCACATCGGCTTGGGGGTTCCTGTAGAACCGCTCGTTTGTACGAGTACAAGCTCTGAAGGACTATTCCATTCAGATATAAAATCATCCAAACTCATAAAGCTGAAACCTGATAAAATTAAGATTTACTACAATTCCGACACCGTAAAGCCCGGTAAGACTACGCATTGTAGAATAATTCGTCGCCTTTAATTTCTATCGGCATATCTACGTTGTCTGTAAAGAGCTGCCCTGTGCCGAGCCCTTGGGGATGGCTTATGTCCGGGCCGTATACGTGAGCTGCAAACTGTGCTATGGCGTTCAGGCCGACGTTGCTTTCAAGTGCGCTGGTTATCCACGTGCCGATGCCGTTCGCTCGTGCGGCCTCGATCCATTTGCATGTGCCGTACATGCCACCGTGAAGAGAGGGCTTCAGGATTATGTAAGCCGGTTTTATGATGTTGAGCATATAGCCCATCATCGACGTGTCTGATATGCCTATCAACTCTTCGTCAAGCGCTATCGGCAAGGGAGATTCACGGCACAACTGGGCCATGTGCCCCCATTGGTGCGGCTTTATGGGTTGCTCGATTGAATGAATGGAATATTGTGACAATAATTCTAATTTGTATAACGCATCATCGGGCGTGAATCCTCCGTTGGCGTCAAGACGCAATTCCATTTCAGAGGGCGTAAACCGCTCACGCAAGCGTTTTACCAAGTCAAGCTCCTTCTCGAAATTGATCGCCCCTACCTTAAGTTTTATGCACCTGAAGCCCTTGCTGATTTTGTCTTCCATCCTTGCGAGCATATCCTCGTAAGTTCCCATCCAGACGAGTCCGTTGATGGGGATGCCTTTACGGCCGCGGCTGAACGGAGTGTCAAACAAGGCCGTAGTTCCTGCCTTAAGATGGGCCAAAGCCGTTTCAAGGCCGAATAACATCGAAGGATATTCAAGCATGTTGGCGTAGTCGATCTCACCGCTACGCTCGAATCCGTCGCAAAACTCGCGCAGCTTGTCCGCGTAGTCTGGCGTGTAATCGCAGCTAAGGTCAGGCAGCGGCGCGCACTCCCCCACTCCCTTACGCCCGGGTAAATCAGGCGAAGTGAGTTCGATGAACCATGACTTTCTTGTAGTATAAACCCCGCGCGACGTTCCGGCCGGTTCCTTGAAATGGAACGTTCGCGGGGAAATGTTGGCTGAATATCTCATCTTCCTTTATATTTGCTTTCTTTTTATGTAAGTATTGCGCCTACGGTCTCACTTCCGCGCCTTATGGCATGCTTGGCCCGATTTACGGCAGCTTGGGGTACTTCTTGAAGTCGGGTTTGCGTTTCTCAAGAAAGGCCTTTCCGCCCTCTTGGGCCTCGTCTAGGAAATAATACAGCATTGTTGCGTCTCCGGCAAGTTCCTGTATTCCGGCCTGCCCGTCAAGTTCGGCGTTAAGGCCGGCTTTTATCATGCGCAAGGCCAACGGGCTGCGTTCCATCATTGTTTCAGCCCACTCCACGCAAGTGTCTTCCAACTTGTCAAATGGCACGACGCAATTCACAAGTCCCATTCGTTCGGCTTCAAAAGCCGAATACTGCCTGCACAAGAACCAAATCTCTCGCGCCTTTTTCTGCCCGACTATCCTTGCCAGGTAAGACGAGCCGAAACCTGCGTCAAACGAGCCTACTTTCGGCCCCGTCTGTCCGAATATGGCATTTTCGCTCGCAATGGTTAAGTCGCACACTACATGCAATACGTGCCCGCCGCCGATAGCATAACCGTTAACCATCGCTATGACGGGTTTGGGCAATGACCGTATCTGCTTTTGTACGTCCAAGACGTTTAGCCGCGGTACGCCGTCTTCTCCCACATAACCGCCACGCCCCTTAACGTGCATGTCGCCTCCCGAACAAAACGCCTTATCGCCGGCTCCTGTAAGTATCACGACTCCTATGCGGCCGGCTTCGCGGCAATATGCGAACGCTTGGCTCATTTCCCACGTTGTTCGCGGCGTAAACGCATTGCGATAACGCGGACGGTTGATGGTGATTTTGGCAATTCCATTAAATTCTTCAAATAAGATTTCTTTAAAGTCAAACCCCGTTATAGACTTCCACTCTCTTTTTCCCATGATGTTTTAATATGATTCATAAAATATTTTATTACTCGTTTGTCTTCTTCCGCATCGGTAAAGACTTCAAGCAATATTGGCCTTTGTGAGTTTTTCTCGGTAACAATCTCCAGTCCGCTACATAATTCGTCCGTATTGTGCGTAGATATATACATGACTTTGTTTTGTTCGCATATACCGTGTGCCGTAGCATTATGTCCGGCGGCTACAAGGTTTTTAAAAGCAGCACTGTCACGTAAACCTTTCAAGCTGTAAAATATTCCGCCGCAATGATTGTTCAACAGTATTATCCGTAAGTTATTTCGGATGTTTACATTCCACAAGGCATTCTGGTCATAAAAGAAACTGAGATCGCCCGTTACGCAAAACACGATATCGTCTGTAACCATCGAATGGCCTGCAGCTACGGACACGCTACCCTCGATGCCATTGACACCGCGATTGCACCATACATAGTGTGAAGCAAAGATACAAGCCAACCGCACAGCGGTGCTGTTGGCATAATGTACTTGGAAGCCGTAATCAAGGTTGTCGAGCATTGATTCAAATTTCTTCACAACGGCAAGTTGCGAATAGCCAAGAGCGCAGTCGTGCGCCATTTTTTCAATGTCATCCATGCATTCATTCCATGACGTTGCAAACTTATTCGTGCTGCCGTCGTCCGTATTGTCTGCCAATAATGACAATATCTTGACGGGGTCGCCTTCTATGACTCCGGTCAGATGTTTGAACGTGTCATGTATTTCTCCGTCTTCTGATACGGCCCATATTTTTGCATTCTCCGTCTTACGTAATAATTGCTTTAAACGCTTGCTCACTATCGTGTCACCGACATATAGCAGGAAATCAGGTTTGTAACAAGAAGATTCATCTATTACGGAAAGGACCAAGTCAAATAACCTTTGGGTGCCATCGGAAAGCGGTTCGGATAGTACGGCAAAGCGTTTTTCCAACTTACTCAACGCATTATGCAGAGCGGTTGACCGCCTGTTGATTTGCCCGACAACAATCATCGGCCTCTCTGCCGATAACAAATCTTTGACCATGATGCCCAAAATGGCTTCAACATCGAGCTGAGGCTTTATGCTATGTATTTTTCGTTCGCATGGCAAATCAGGCACATTAAAGCAAAACAACGGTTCGCTTATCGGCACGTTTATCTGCACTGATTTACGACTGTTTCTTCTGACGGCCAACAGCGCCTCGTTCACAATACGGTTGCAGTACCAGTGCTCTTCTTCGTCATGTGGTTCAGGCAGGTTGACGCATCTATCGACGAAACAGCCGAGAGCACCTGCTTGCGGTAAAGTCTGTCCGTCTAATTGACCTATCCATGCAGAAGGCCTATCGGCGGAAATAACTATTAAGCCGTGATGCCTGTATGTAGCCTCGGCAACCGCTGGTGAAAGGTTCAGTAAGGCCGTGCCGGACGTAACACATACGGCAACAGTCTCGTCTGTTGCCAACGACATGCCTAACGCATAGAAGCCGGCACTACGTTCATCAGTTACCGGATAACATTCAATGTCTTCGCACTCGTTGAAGTTGTGTATTAAAGGAGCGTTTCTCGATCCTGGACATACCACTACGTGTCTGACTCCATGTGAAACGAGCAACGATGTTAATATATTTATATTCTCTTTATTGCTAAACATTTTCTCATTGTCTCCATTTTAGCTTCAGTCTCAAACCATTCGCTCCGGCCGTCGCTATCGCTTAACAAGCCTCCTCCTGCATAGAGACTGAAAACCGTATCTTCTATCTTCATGCACCTTAATGTTACGTAGAAATGCGTACCCTCGTCACAATTCAACGGACCGCTAAACCCGCTGTAATACTCGCGTTCACATGCTTCGTTTTCTATGATGAACTTATAAGTAGGCATTTTAGGCGCACCGCATACGGCAGGTGTGGGATGTAATTCATTCACCAAATTCCCTAAATCCTTATTATCCGCTAGGGTTAAAAAGAAATCCGTTGCCAAGTGTTTTACCATTCCGGCACGAAGAGTGTAAGGACCGTAATCAACTATGCTGTCAGAGAAATCGCCCAAACAATCTTTTATATATTTTGCCACATAGTGTTGTTCACGCTTATCCTTTCGCCCCCATTCAGATATGTCTAAGCTGTCTTTACGTTCTTTTAGTGAAATATCCGTATCAGTATCAGACAACTTCATTGTTCCGGCAATTGCCATTGTGTGCAACTGTTCATTGGCGGATTCAATCAAGATTTCCGGTGTGGCCGTCAGCCACATGCCGCTTTGCGGCGTATGTATTAAGGCTATGAACATACGCGGATAAAGAGAGCATGCACGCATGAACAACAATTCCGGATCAATGCTTTCATAGGAACGTTCAACCGAGCGGCGCGAAAGCACAATCTTGTCAAAACTTCCGTCAATAAGTTTGTCGTGGAATAAATTGAAGTTATTGATATAAAGCTCGTACTCAGTATCAATATCCCTTACCTGAAATTCGTTCTCTGAAAAAAACGACGCGTTATTTACCTGCCTCGTTTCGATTTCGTCAGGTTCGATAAGTAAAATCGGATTTTTATCTGAAGCCTTGAAAGGTGCGAAAACGTATCCTTCATGCCCGGCCATGCAATTGAATGAACACAATTCCTTTGGCGTACCCGAATACTGTCTCATTACCGTAAACGTATCTGCATACGGGTATCTGTAAAAGACGTAAGCATGTTTCATCATATTTTTGACTATATAAGTTGTTTATGATTTTGTTTCGCTAATTGGATTAAGCGACAAATAATTGCAATCGGAAATCATTTAAAATACATGAAATATAAAGCCGCAAGCACCGCTATGATTATTGCGAAGAAAAGCGACTTCATTAAGCATCCTGCCACCTTCTTAAATACGATTACGGCGACGATGAACGCAATTATTATAAATATATAATAAGCGTAATTTACCATGTATCTGTTGAAATATTGAATTAGTGCGTTTTACAACCACTTAAGCGGTTACCTGATACTTAATAATACTGAATTATTTGTTAGAACGGTCAACTCACCTTACGGGCCTCCCCGAGAACAGGCGCTTAAATGCAGGCGGAATGACCGTTTCAAATTCCATTGGCTTCCCGGTAACAGGATGATAAAAACAAAGTATGTAAGCATGTAAACATAACCTACCGATTGGGTTGTCACCATTACCGTATTTCACGTCTCCGCATACGGGATGGCCGATATCGGCCGAATGTACTCTTATTTGATTTTTACGTCCTGTTTCAAGCCGATATTCCACAAGGCTGTGCTCCGTAGTACGGGCTAACGTGTGAAAATGGGTTACAGCATATTTGCCGCCGTTATCGGTTTGAGACGAATATGTTATGTAGGCTTGATTGTCTTTCAGCCAACTTCTTATGGTTCCGCCGTCTTCTTCCATTTCGCCACTGACGACCGCTACATACCTGCGGTCGTAAACTATGTCATGCCATTCATGTTCCAATATTTGCTCGGTCCGGATGTCTTTTGCGTAAACCATAAGTCCGCTGGTATCACGGTCAAGCCTGTGTACAACATGAGCCGTACAACGCTGGTGGCTTTTATGAAAATAATCATCAAGCACGGATTTCACGTTTAAAGAGCTATGCCCGGCCGCCATTGACAGGATGCCGATATTCTTTTCTATAACTACGATATACTTATCTTCATAAACAATTTTGACATAACGACTCTTTAATATCATGTCGTCACGCTTCCTTTTACTTACGGCAACATTCATTCCCGGCAGCAACAAATAATCGTATTGGGTGACGACCTTGCCGTCAACTTTGATGCCGCGCCCTTTTAATGTCGCTTTTATCTTTGAGCGGCTCTCATGTGTTATGCTCTTTAATAAAAATTCAAGCAGAGGCTGTTCTTCGTTAACTTGCAAATAGATAAATTCTTCATTATTCCTTGATGCCTCGTTCTGGTTCCTCATGACTTGTGGTATATATTTGTTAAGAATGACTCACAATTTCTTAATCCGAATAAAAGCACATCCGCTCAGTTCTTGTTTTCCGAATACTTGTCGATCAATGCTTGTGCTTGCGGATTACCCAGCTGTTTCGCTTTCTCTAAATTTGCTAATCCGGACGTCTTGTCGCCCTTACCGATTTGGGCTAATCCAAGAATCAAATATCCGTCGGAATATTCCGGTGCAAGTTTTATACACACATAAGCTGTTTTTATTGCTTCATCCGTAAGGTTGACTTTCAGCTGTAATGAAGCCATTTCAGCATAATACGTCGGTTCCTTTGGCGAAATGGTTATGGCGGCGGCCAAGTCGGCCAATGCCTGTTGGTATAATCTGGCTTTTATTTCCGCCAAACTGCGAGTGTAGTAAAAACGGTCGTTAACATTACCACCCGTCAATATTTCGTATCGTGTATAATCGAACACGGCTTGACGAAAACTGTCAATTGCATTATACGCTTCGGCGCGTGCGTAAAAATAAGGTGCGGCTTCACGTATGCGCAACGTGTCGGTATTATTTATGGCACTATCTAATAAGGCGATTATTTCCGATTGCGGAGCTTTCATCATCACCTTGCATTGTGATGCTTCATAAAACAGTTCAGGATTGCGCATTTGCGAATTTAGCAGTTGGATAAATTCATTATATGCTTTTTCATAATCTCCTTTCGTAAACGTAATTTGTGCCTGTTGGTGACGATATGTAGGCAATTGGTTTATGGAATAAGCCTTATCGGTCTCTTCAGCAGCCAAGTCAAGAGTCCACGGTTCATAAGGCTTATCAGCCTTAAGGGTTAGTTTGTCGTATATTATCTTACCGTAACTTGCATGGGCTTCATCTTTTTTCTCGGCCTCCTTTATGGCTGTTTCCATAGTCTTAGCCGCACCTTCAAAATCGTCTTCATTCACTTGCAAGCGCGCCAATGCCGAATATCCGTCGACAAGAGACGGATATGATGTAATAAAGTCATTTATTATTGCAGGCAGTTTTACCGAATCGGCATTCTGCTCAGCCATTATCAACGTCAATAATGCTTGGTCTTTGTCTTCCGGTAATGCCGGCGGTATCCCTATTTGACGTAAAAATGAGTCTGAAATTGCAAAACCGTTAGTCTTTAAATCTATTGCGAAATTCGCGTCAATAGCGTGAATATCCGTAGACGTAGACGAAGGTTTCATCAACCCTACGACCTGCCCTTGAGCGTTGACAAACGGGCAAGCCGTAGAATTGTCTGGTGCCTGAAACGCAAATATATAATATGAATATTTGCTCATAAACGTTTCCACGTTTTTCACCGTTGCCGAAGTCGGCTTTGCGTCATCCCCTCCATACGTAATAAGCCATACGGCATCTCCGGGCTTAGAGGGTACAGACGCAACGGGAGAATACTCCGTTTTCGCTACGTTAACCTTAAATTTCGCAATACCGTACAATTCATTTACGCCTAAAATACGCGTCACTTCAGCCTGCTTCCCTTTTGCGTCAGTGACAACAGCCCGCGCAGCTCCGACAAAAGGCTTGACAGAGCTTATAGCGATGCCGTCTGAAGAAGTGAATACTCCGTTACTCTCGGCAATTATTGTGCCGTCTGCCTTATAAGTAGTTAATTTAAAAACAGACTTGGCTGCCTTTTTCACTTCTTTAGGTTGTGCCGAAACATTGATGCAACCAAAGATTATTGTAACAATCAGTATGCTAATGATTTTCATTGACAACTATTTTTGTTTATGATAATTTTAATAATTCTTTTGCATTGCTTATCGCAGCATCGGATATTTCCGAACCGCTAAGCATTTGTGCGATTTCCTTAATTCGGTCGTCGGTTGTCAGGATTTTCATCCGGCTTATAGTGCCGTCCTTACCTTCTTCTTTGAATACCTTATAGTGCGTCGTTCCTTTAGCTGCTATTTGCGGCAGATGGGTTATACTTATTACCTGGCGTTCGGCATCGGCCATTTCTTGCATTATGCCGGCCATCTTTTCCGCTATTTTACCGCTTACGCCAGTGTCAATCTCGTCAAATATGATAGTAGGCAATTTGACGGCTCCGCTAATCATGGCTTTCAGCGAAAGCATGACACGGGCAATCTCTCCTCCCGACGCTACTTGTGCCACTGGTTGCATTGGCGTACTCGTATTTGCGCTGAACAGAAACGCCACACGGTCGCAGCCGTCGGCACTAAGTTCTTTGTTGTCTATTGCAACGGAAAAGCGTACCTTCGGGATGCCAAGAGGTATCAATCTGTCGGGCATTTCCTTTTCAATTTTCCGTGCCGACTTAATGCGTACTTTTGTCAGTTCGCCTGCTAATTCATTACATCTTTCCTGCAGCTGGTTTTCTTGTGCAAGCAGTTCCGATAATTCTTCGTCGCTATTATTAATCTGATTAAGTTTAACCTCATACTCTGCTTTGAGCGAAAGCAAGTCTTCAACGTTTTTTACATTATGTTTTTGTTCAAGAGAATAAATCGTGTCCAACTTTGAATTTACCTGTTCAAGCCTTTGAGGGTCAAACTCAATGTTTTCCGCATTACTGCTTATTTCATGAAGAATATCCTTTAACTCGATATAACAGCTTTCCAGCCTTTCGGCCAAAGGCTTTGCGTCAGGATATATGTCTGTAATGCCGTCGAGGCTCCTTACCGCTTCTTTCAGTCTGTTATTTATGCCTCCGTTATCACTATTTCCGCCCGTACCTAAGATGTTTTCTATATTGTAAAGCGACGTTTTAATATCCTCGACATGATTGAGCATGTCGCTTTCATGTTCTAATTCATCTTGCATGCCGGATTTTAGATCAGCGTCTTGCAGTTCATTTAATTGGAAACGTATGAAATCCTCGTTTTTCTTGTTTTCTTCAATTTCATCGCGCTTTCGTTTCACTTTGTTCCTTATGTCCTTATACTCGGCAAAACAGTCTTTATACTGTTTCAGTAATTTCTTGTCGTCGGCAATGATGTCGACAACGTCTAATTGGAAATCCTCTTCGTTTAATAATAAGTTCTGATGCTGGCTGTGGATGTCTATCAGTTGCCCGCCCAAAGAACGCATTACGGATAATTGTACGGGAGTGTCGTTTATGAACGCACGACTTTTTCCTGAAGGACTTATCTCCCTGCGCAGAATGCAATCATCGGCATCATAGTCTATTCCGTTTTCATCAAAGAAACCTTGCATGCCATATCGGCTAACGTTGAAATGAGCTTCTATAACGCATTTACGCGTGTTATGTTTTATACATTTCGTATCGGCACGCTGGCCTAATAATAAGTTTATGGCTCCTATTATTATGCTTTTACCGGCTCCAGTCTCGCCCGTGATTACTGAAAAACCTTGATTAAACGGAATATCAAGCGTGTCAATCAGAGTGAAATTATTGATGTATAATTGTTTGAGCATTGTTCTTCTAACAATAATTTATTCTTTTATCTTATCCCAATAATTACTTTGTGAAGCATTGATTGAGAAAAGCACCTCATAAACTGCTTCCTTTTCTTTTTGCGTTCCTTTTCCCTTATATATATTGCTTAATTCGTCTTTCTTATAATCTGTCCATATTTGCGGCAGCATGCTTAAAGGCTTATCCTCGTGTACTTTCTTTAAATGCGTTTGCAATGCTGTCGAGATATTGGTACGTCCTCGGTCTGCATTATTTGCCATTTCGTCCAAGCCTGTGCGGTAATAATCATATTGAAGTTGCCTGAACGGTTTCATTGCACCGTCTAAATAATCATTGATGATCGCAAAGCGGTTCCTGTCGTTGTCAAAAGCCTTCCAACCAGTGAAATTCAGATTTTGGGCATTATTCGTAAGATTCAAGCACCTCTGTAATACGTCTTCGCCTCCCATAGGCGAGAAGCTGTCAAGATCAAGCCCGATAATAAGATATGCATAATAAGCTATTAATGCGGTTAACTGATTATCGACCATCTCCTCGTTAAAATTGAGTTGGTCAAACTGTGCAAACTCAAAATTAAAGTCACCGTCTTGATTATTATAAAGAATAGACGTATAGGCAGAATTATAAACAGGCCTGTTTGCCTGTATTAAGGCTGTACATGTAAAAAGATTTGATGATTGATCATATTTTGTCACGGTGATGTTAAAATTACATACAATCCTTTCATTCTTCTGGAATTGCAATGATGTCCATTGACGGTCATTAATGAATTGCTCAAGCGTTTGCTGAAGATTGTCAAAAACGCCTGCATCCGTGCCTTGTATTTGGTTATGATTGATCGTAACTTTCGCCATTAGTTCTTGCGCGTTACACTTGATCAGCATCATAAGCAAACATATAATCAAAGAAAAACATCTCATACAGTTATTGCTTAGTCAATTCTTATTGAATAATGTCACCAACTCATCTATAATGTCTGATGCAACATCGGCTTTACTTTTCTTCGGATATTCCTTTTTTGACGTGTCTGTTATTATCTCGATCTGATTGTCGTCAGACCTGAATGTGGTGCCTTTATTACGGGTTGAATTTAAGACAATAAAATCAAAATGTTTTCTTGAGAGCTTCCCTTTTGCGTTAGCCTCTTCATTATCCGTTTCCAATGCAAAACCAACCAAATATTGATTTTTACGTTTTTTGTTTCCAAGCTCTTTTGCTATATCCGTGGTAGGGTCTAATCGTATTACAAGCCCGTCATCCCCTCTTTTGATTTTATTTTCGGCAATCTTTTCAGGCTTAAAGTCTGATACGGCCGCACATAAGATTGCCGCATCACATTTGTCAAACGCCATTGTGGCGGCGTTATGCATTTCGTCGCAGCTTTCAACGTCTATACGATTTATATTTTTTGAACAATCCAAATTAACAGGACCGCTTATAAGCGTGACGTCAGCTCCGCGCTTGGCGCATTCTTCCGCAAGTGCAAACCCCATTTTTCCGCTTGAATAATTGCCGATAAACCTGACAGGATCTATTTTCTCGTATGTTGGGCCCGCTGTTATCATTATCTTCTTTCCATTCAGGTCATTTGCCTTTTCATAAAAAAAGTTTTCTATGGTTTCGACAATGACATCTGGTTCTTCCATTCTTCCTTTGCCTAACAGTCCGCTTGCCAAGAATCCACTTTGAGGCTCTATCATAATGTTCCCGTAAGATATTAGCTTTTCAATGTTGCGCTGTGTTGACGGATGGGCATACATGTCAAGATCCATTGCTGGCGCGATGAAAACCTGTGCTTTCATCGAGAGATAAGTTGTTATCAGCATATTATCAGCTATGCCGTTAGCCATTTTTCCTATGGTGCTTGCCGTGCATGGAGCTATCAGCATAGCGTCAGCCCAAAGCCCTAAATCCACATGTGAGTTCCACGTTCCGTCACGTTGCGAAAAGAAATCACTTATAACAGGCTTATGCGTAAGGGCGGATAATGTTATAGGGGTTATAAACTCCTTACCCGATGGGGTTATAACCGTTTGTACTTCCGCCCCTCGTTTAATCAGCCCCCTAATAATCAAACATGCCTTGTATGCCGCAATGCTCCCCGTTATTCCAAGCACTATCTTTTTATTCTTGAGCATAATACTCCACTTAATAATCTTAGTATATGTATCTTACGGATTTTACGACATCCGTTAATCATCTGTTATTAAATTCGCGTAGACGTATGCGCGTCAAGATTTGCTTAGTGTTAAAAGTGAAATCACTACTAAGCATCCAACTATAATATC
Organism: uncultured Prevotella sp.; assembly: GCA_944319945.1. GTDB lineage: Bacteria > Bacteroidota > Bacteroidia > Bacteroidales > Bacteroidaceae > Prevotella. The sequence goes on along the minus strand of CALUFN010000082.1, from coordinate 55,736 downwards.
CCGGATCGCGATGTAATACTTCAGCTACGCCCCAACCTTTGTATTTACCAAAGTTAAAGACCTCATACATTCGTGGCTTACCGTCAGCATCCAACAAAGTCTTTCCGTCCTTATCTTTCATTTCCTTCCAAATAATGCGTCCTGCAAAATCAACGTTGTTGTTTATTTTTGAGAACTCGGCTAATTCATCCATGTCGTTATTAAGCTGTCGTTCCGGCTCCTCTTGCTTACCAGGAGCGTACATGTCCAACTCGCCTTGTAGCACACGGTATGTGGCTTCAGTATCTTGGTCGGCCTTATGCGCAGTGAAATCATCTTCCATTTTACGCCCGCAATAAAACTTGTACGCAGCCGCCAGATTGCGCCTTTCCATTTTATGATATATTGTCTGCACGTCTATTAAACGGCATTTGGAAAAATCAAAATCGATTCCCGCCCGCAGAAATTCTTCGGCAAGCATAGGTATGTCGAAATGGTTTGAATTGAATCCGGCAAAATCACAGCCTTTAAACTGTGTTTCCAAATCAGATGCCATTTCCTTGAAAGTCGGCGCATCTTTAACATCATCGTCACTGATTCCCGTCAGTTGTGACACTTCTGCGGGAATGGACCGTTCTGGATTTATAAATAAATTACGACGCTCTTCTTTTCCGTCCGGATAGACTTTTATGTAAGATATCTGAATTATCTTATCCTTTACAAGGTCAAGCCCCGTTGTCTCTAAATCAAAGACAATCAGGGGCTTAGTTAAATTTAGTCTCATCTTTTATATTTCAAGATTGCGATATGCTATATCTGGTTGTTTATTTCTTAGTCGTTTAACAGCATCGGCATGATTAGCATCAGTACGTTCTCATTTTCAGGCTGTTGCGCCGGTAAAATCAGGCAGGGGCGGCTTGGGTCGGCCAGTTCAAGCAACACTTCCTCGCAATCCAAGTTTGTAAGAATCTCCATCAACGACGTGCCCTTAAACCCTATATCCATAGGATTGCCATTGTAGTCACATATTATTTCCTCTTTGGCGCTTGTATAGAAATCTATATCCTCTGAAGAAATCACGAGCTTACCTTTCTCTATATGCAGGCGTATTTGCTGGCTGCTGTCGCTCGCAAATGGTAATACGCGGCGTATCACTCCGATCAAGACCATACGGTCTATGGACAACTGGTTGGGATTGTCTTGCGGAATCACCGAATTATAATTAGGATAACGCCCCTCAATCAACCTACACGACAATGTTCCATCGGGAAACAATACATTAGCATTACGCTCGTCGAATCGTATTACGATGTCATCATCCGTCTTTTGCAACACATTCTTTAACAAGGTGGCTGGCTTTTTAGGAAGGATGAAAGACATCGGCGTATCTGACGTTATACCTTTGTTCTGCGTGCGTACAAGTTTGTGCCCGTCACTTGCGACAATGGCCAATGCGTCTTTTTTAAGGTCAAAATAGATACCGTTCATTACGGGCCTTAGCACCTCGTTCGCCGTGGCAAATATCGAACGTGAGATATCGTTACTTAAAGTTTTAGAATCAATAACTATCGATGCCGAATTTTCACTCAGCGGTTGCAGACTCGGAAACTCCTCCCCGCTTTGTGCCGTGAAATTATACATACCGTTCAAATAAATAACCTTGACGGCATAAGTAGCCATATCAACATCTAAAGTCAGCGGCTGTTCAGGAAGTTCCTTAACCGCGTCAAGTATAGTACGGTTATTTATGGCGAAAACACCATCACTATCCGATTCGTCAAGTTTTAATTGCGTAGTCATGACATTCTCGCTATCTGACGCAGTTATTGTCAGTACATTATTCTTAACTTCAAACAGGAAACAGTCCAAAATGGGCATGGAGTTCTTGCTATTGAATACTTTAGACAAGGCAGAAAGCCTGTTAGCCAAAGTCGTACTTGATATAGTTAGTCTCATAATTTATTTAATTTAAATCCAAAATAATTAGCAGACAAAAATCTCACCCGTCCGCAACGGCATGGAATGGAACGTAGACGTATGAACTTATTTATATCAGATAAAGATTACAAGCATTATGCTTTCAATCTTTAAGTAAACACATTAATCATTCTATCCCGTTACCGCATGCGTATTAGATGAAAAGCTGGTCTGCTTACTGAATTTTAGGATACAAAAATACTAAAAAGCAAATTGTAAAACAAAAAAAATGTGCAAAAATTTCTTTATTCACAAGTATTTTACTAATTTCGCAATCTCAAAATCAACAACTTATAGTTAAGATAACATGGAAATAGAAGGAAAAATCATAGCAGTGATTCCTGCGAGAGAAGGAGTTTCATCACGTGGAAACCAATGGAAATCACAAGATTACGTCATCGAAACACATGAACAATATCCTAAGAAATGCTGTTTCAACGTGTTCGGTTCGGATAAAATACAATTATTCAACATTCAAGTCGGCGAGGAACTTCGCGTAAGTTTCGACATTGACGCTCACGAATATCAGGGAAGATGGTTCAATAGTGTGCGTGCATGGAAAGTTGAACGCATAGATCCTAATGCTACCCCGGAACCTGCTCAAGGCGCACCGTTCGTGCAACCGGCACCCGCCGCTCCTGCAATGGACTCTGCGGCTGGCGAACCTGCGCCATTCGCATCACAATCAGAGAGTGGAAGCGAAGACGATCTTCCTTTTTAACAACATGTCATAAAAACATATACGTGAGGGGCTGTTATGAGAATAATTATTCCATAACAGCCCCTCACGCATGTATTTTAATTCTTATAGATCTTCTTGCACATTTTCGTCTTTTAAATGTTCGGTCAGATAATTTAAGAACAACTGAAGCGCCTGCGTCGTCGCGTTTGACAGATTCAGGTCGCGTCCCTTGTCGCCTTCCAACTTAAGGGTTACTATGTCATCTTCGCTTCCGCATGCTATCCAAATCGTACCAACAGGTATTTCATGCGTACCACCTGACGGGCCGGCTATACCCGTAGCTGAAATTGCATAATCTACGTTCAGGGCCTTGATTGCGCCTTTCACCATTTCAACCGCCACCTCTTCACAAACGGCAGTTTTCTCCTCAAGCACGTCATGACTTACACCCAATATCTTTTCTTTTATTTCGTCAGTATAAGAGACAATGCTGCCCTTAAAATAATTTGACGCACCCGGCATTAGGATTATAGCCTCAGCGATTCTTCCGCCGGTACAACTCTCGGCTGTGCCGAGAGTCTTTTCCTTTTCCCAAATAAATTGGCTTATCTCCTTACTTAATATTTTGTTCTCGAAATCCATATCTTTATATTTTATTTAAAGGTTACTTTTGAGAATGCAGGCTTGTCTATAGGACAAAAATCCTTGTCTAGATATTTGTAATAACCGGTGATGCCTATCATCGCAGCATTATCCGTGGTGTAACTGAATTTTGGTATGTATATGGTCCAACCATATTTCTCTGCATACTCATGAAAAGCGTTGCGCAAACCGGTATTGGCACTTACTCCTCCGGCAACAGCAACATGCTTAATCCCCGTTTGGTTTACTGCAAGTTTGAGCTTTTTCATCAATATGTCCACGATCGTATGTTCAAGGCTTGCGGCAAGGTCTTCCTTATGATGTTCGATAAAATCAGGATCGTCTTTCACCCAATCGCGCAGACTGTATAAGAAAGAGGTTTTCAGACCGCTGAAGCTGTAATCAAGACCTGAAATGTGCGGCTCTGAGAACTTATACGCATGAGGATTCCCCTTCCGAGCCAAGCGGTCGATAATCGGGCCTCCGGGATAACCAAGCCCCATCACTTTTGAGCATTTGTCTATTGCCTCACCGGCCGCATCGTCGATCGTCTGTCCGAGTACCTGCATGTCGTTATAGGCGTTCACTTTCACGATTTGCGAGTTCCCTCCGCTTACTAACAAGCATATAAACGGCAACGGAGGGGCCGACGTGTCATCGTCGCTTTCTTTAATAAAATGCGCCATTACATGCCCTTGTAAATGATTAACGTCGATGAGTGGTATATCTAACGAGCGGGCGAACCCTTTGGCAAAACTTACTCCAACCAACAACGAGCCCATCAAGCCAGGACCGCGCGTGAAAGCAATCGCCGATAATTGCTCTTTGGTAATACCTGCACGCTTGAGTGCTTGGTCTACGACCGGCACCACGTTTTGCTGGTGGGCGCGGGATGCCAGTTCGGGCACAACTCCACCGTAAGCCCTGTGCACATCCTGCGAGGCCGTTACGTTGCTTAGCAACACGCCGTTACGCAACACTGCCGCCGACGTGTCGTCGCAGCTGCTTTCTATACCTAATATATATACGTCTTCCATAATCTGTTTCTCCTAAGCGGAAAGTATCTCCACCCCGTGCTCCGTCATCAGGAACGTATGTTCCCATTGTGCGCTGGGTTGCTCGTCGCCGGTTATCACCTCCCAGCCGTATGGGTCGTCGGCATCGATAAACACTTTCCATGTTCCCATATTAATCATCGGCTCTATGGTAAACACCATGCCAGGCACAAGCAGCATGCCGGTACCCTTATGCCCGAAATGCAACACCTCGGGCTCTTCATGAAAATCAATACCCACGCCATGCCCGCAAAGGTCGCGCACTATTCCATAATGATATTTTTCAGCGTGTTTCTGTATCGCATGGCCGATATCGCCGACGAAGCCATAAGGCTTGGCCGCCTCTGCTCCTATCTCGAGGCACTCCTTTGTAACACGTACAAGCTGCTCCTTCTCCGGAGTTGTCTTACCTATTATAAACATACGCGACGCGTCAGCGTAATATCCGTCGAGAATGGTCGTGAAATCCACATTGACTATATCGCCTTCCTGTAGTATGTCGGTAGGCTTGGGTATACCGTGACAAACAACCTCGTTTATGCTCGTGCAAACGCTTTTGGGGAATCCTTCATAATTAAGGCATGCGGGCACCGCTCCGTGGCTCACGCAATAGTCATAACAGATTTTATCAATCTCGTCGGTGCTCATGCCTGCATGTATGTGCTTGGCTACCTCGTCAAGCACTCCGCTGTTTACGATGCCGCTCTTGCGTATGCCTTCTATCTGTTCGGGTGTTTTTATCAGTTCACGCGTAGGTACGAGCTTACCTTTATTTTCCCAGTACATCACCTGCTTATCCATTTCCGTAAGCGGTTGTCCAGGAAGGCTGTGCCATCTTTTTTTCTTCTTGAAAATCATTTTAACCAAGTATAAACTATATGCAAAAGTACAAACTTTATCGCAAAGTAATGTATTTATTCGTCTTTTTTATGAATCTTAAAAACAAGGACGAATACGGTTTTGCATGAATATATATTTTATAAATTTTATTTTGAAAGTGATTCCGACAAAACACCAGTCCAGTCTGAACCGTTTTCGGGACACAATGTCATGAACCCCAATTTGCGTGCAGCCTCAATGTTACGAGGTCCGTCGTCTACGAATAGTGACTCTTCAGGAAAGATGCGCTCGTTGTCAAGCACGGCCTGAAAAAATCCGGGGTCTGGCTTCATTCTTCCTATGCGATAGCTCAGGTAGAGAGAATCGAAATAATCTTCGAGTGAAGCCGTGCCGCCGTCGAAGTCATTAGACAAAGCCCAACTCATCATAAACGGATTAGTATTTGACAGTAAGATCAATCTATATCCCTTGCTGCGTAAATCCTTCAATGCGTCCAAGTTTCGTTTCGGTACGTCTTTCCTGTAACCAAGCCATGCATGCTTGCATTCGTCGAAAGTAAGTTCACGGCCTACCAGACGGCTTAATGACGAGCGAAATTCCTCGGCTGTAATCTTGCCCTCTTCAACATCTCCGAAAATACCCGACTGTGTGTACGGGTCGAGATGACGTTCGGCATCAGTCAGCCCAAGCTCCTTAAACCGCCGCAATGCCTCGTCGTGGCTGATAGTCATAATGACTCCGCCCAAATCGAAAATTATATTCTTTATCATATTCGTGTCAGATTTTATTCATACCGATCGCCCTAACCGTATTGCGCATGTTTTTAATAATGCTTCATGGCGCGATCCATTTCCCTTCTATCCTCTTTTTCCTTCAGTGTTTGCCGTTTGTCATATTCTTTCTTACCCTTAGCAAGGGCGATGTCCATCTTGGCCCTGCCTTTGGCGTCGATGAAGACCAGCGTAGGCACGATGGTAAAACCTACTTGCTTCGTAGCTTCCTGTAGCTTGCGTATTTCACGCTTTGTCAGCAGCAGCTTGCGGTCGCGTTTAGCTTCATGATTGTTGTAAGAGCCGAAAAAATACGGTGAGATGTTCATGCCTTTCACCCATATCTCTCCGTTGTGGATATAACAATAGCTGTCTACCAGCGAGGCCTTGCCCATGCGGATAGACTTTATCTCGGTGCCTGTAAGCACTATACCTGCCGTGTATGTCTCTACAAAGAAATATTCAAACGAGGCTTTCTTATTGCGTATGTTTACAGGACTCTTCTTCCTTAACAATTCTTCTTCCTTATTCATTGTCTCTTTAGATTAAACAGGGCCATGCCAGATAACCGCATCTCTCACTCCACGACCGTGGCAAAATTGTCGATATGCCCGTCAATGTAATGGGCTATTTCGTTGATCCATAATTCTTCGTTTTCAACAAACTTATCGTCTAAGTCGTCAAACTCGGAGTATTTCTCAAACATGGCCATAAACTCTTCGTCCGTGCACTCACGCTCTATCTCGCGACCGTACTTCCTGAACAAATTACCAGCTTTTTTAACCAATGCCGCCAAATCGTCCAGCCCCCATGCCCTTACCGCCTTCGCAAACGGATTGAAGAATACGAACGGGCCATAACCATTATATATAAGCTGCACAAAGCCCCCGTCCATCACCTCGTCATGCATGGTCTTGAATACGACCAAAGTAATTTGGTCGGAATTCAATTTCTGCATTGTCTCTTCTGTCATCCGCCCTTCGGAGTACTCCATTATGGAATCATAAAAGGCATTGACAAATTCGTCTACGCCCTTTGCGGCGGCCTCCCTGAGCGTTGCGTCTTTTATGGAAACAGCATTCATCGTGAAAACATTAAACAATTTACGTGGCAAAGATAATAATAATTTTAGTATTCGTGGCAACAAATGTGAAATTTAAACAGCAGATTTACATTATTATTTATTTTGCTTTTTACACTATTTTCGCTATCTTTGTCCGCAAATAAGCAGCATTGCCGTGATTTGCGACATTGAGTCTGATACTTCTGCTGGCGGCATTGCGATGGAATCATGTGAAGCAAACAAGGCTTTACGTCATAAAATATTAATTTAAAACCACGATCTTTTAACTGACAATAAAAACGATGAGAATAGACATAATAACGGTTTTGCCAGAGATGCTTGAAGGATTCGTGCACGAATCCATACTTGCACGAGCCCAGAAAAAAGAGCTTGCAGAGATCCATCTACACAATCTCAGAGACTATTCTACCGACAAATGGCGGCGGGTTGACGATTATCCTTACGGCGGTTTCGCAGGAATGGTCATGCGCTGTGAGCCTATTGACAATGCGATATCGGCGCTAAAGGCCGAAAGGGAATACGACGAAGTCATCTACACGTCGCCCGACGGAGAGAAGTTTGATCAACATATGGCTAACGACCTCTCGCTTAAGGGCAACCTTATTATATTATGCGGACATTATAAGGGGATAGACCAACGCATACGCGATCACCTCATCACCCGTGAGATCAGCATCGGCGACTATGTGCTTACGGGTGGCGAACTGGCCGCCGCCGTCATGGCCGACGCAATAGTGAGACTGGTGCCGGGAGTGATCAGCGACGACCAGAGCGCCTTGTCTGACTGTTTTCAAGACGACATGCTGTCAGCCCCAATATATACCCGCCCCGCCGAATACAAGGGCTGGGGCGTACCTGAAATACTGCTGAGCGGCAACGAGGCCAAGATAAAAGACTGGGAGATAGAGCAAAGCTACGAGCGCACCAAACGGTTGCGTCCGGACTTATTGGAACGCCAGGATAAATAGACTATACCGAAGACAAATAAATCTTTCGGAATGTATAACAAATAAAAATTATCAGTCATGGAAAACTTTAAGAAACTGCCCTCTATGGGCTTCGGAGAGTCGGTTAATTCAGTATTGAAAAACCTCTTGAACTTCAACGGGCGCGCCCGACGTTCCGAACTTTGGTGGTATTTTCTCGCGTACATGGTGGTAGCTCTCGTTGCCGGCCTTATACTCACGGGATTTCCCGTATTGCTCGGAATAATAGGAACCGTGTTGCAATTGACGCTCTTGGCGGTGACTGTCAGGCGTCTTCACGACTGCGGACATAGTGGATGGTGGGTGGCAGCAGCCATAATTACAAGCGTGTTTATGCAATTTTACCTTGCAGGCAGCGGATACTACGAAGCCCTGTCAACGGTAAATCCGGATCCTGACGCAGCTATGGCCGCACTCCGCGGACCCGTGTTCCCCATAGGTGGACTTATCTCCGCAATCCTTAACATCACGATTTTCGTGTTTTGCGTGCTTGACGGGAAACCAGAACCGAACAAGTACGGTCCTTCACCCAAATACGTCATTGAAGACGAGGCGGCACAGCCGGAACCGTCAGGCAAAGATGTCTTCTAATCTGACGATGAAGATATCATAACACTCACTACGCCACGCATGATTCACAAAGGCGGCCTTTGGCATTGCCAAAGGCCGCCTTTTGCCGTCATAAAAGTAACCTTTTGCAATGCAAAAGGCAACCTTTTGTGATTTTAAGGTTTTACGGTCTTAAGGTTATGCGGTTGTATAGGCTTACGGTTATGTGGCTATTAGGTTTTACGGTTATAGGGGGTACAGTTATGAGATCTTAAGGTTTACATATTCCCAATAACCTAAAGACAGTAAAGCCTTATAACCGTAAGACCGCACAACCGTAAAACCCAATAACCGTAAAACCGCATAACCCAATAAAACTATTTCACTATTACAAACCCTCCGTCAGGGCGTATGGTTACTTTCGTTTGTGCAGGATTCTTAACTTTCACCGTTGACAAACTGGCGTTCCGCTTGGCATCGTCGGTATAATAAGACACGTTGTCACCCCTCTCAAGCATGCTTAGGTTGAGCTTAAGCGTCATGGTCTCTTTTGTAGCATTGATGCCTGCTACATACCATTTGTCGGCATGGCGGCGCGCTATTATGCAATACTTTCCAGGATAACCGTCGATGAAAACAGTCTCGTCCCAAGTGGTGGGAACATCCTTCATGAAGTCGATTATGGGTTTCGGCGCATCGGTCAGGTTGTTCGGGGCAAGAGCAAAGTTTTGTATCGGGTTTTGGAACAATACGGCTGTAGCAATTTGGAACACGTCGGTAGTCTTGCGCTCCGTACCTCCGTCGTTAGTCTTGTTCATGCGCTTGTTGAGCAACGTGCCGCCAAACTCCATGCAACCTACGGTGTTGCGTATGAAGGGATGCAGGCAGGCATTGAACGCCTCGGTGTCGCAACGATGCTGCGTGAATATAAGATTCTCTGACGCCAATACGGCTTCGCTCCCTACATAATTAGGATACATCCGCTCCCAGCCTCTCGGTAGCGTGCATCCGTGGAATATCACCATCAGTCCGTAGTCGTCGGCATCGCTCAGTATGGCTTCATACAGGCGCATTGTCTCCTGCTTGTCTCCGCCGAAGAAGTCAACCTTAATGCCCTTTATGCCCATCTCCTTAAGCCATCTCATCTCTTTCTTGCGCTCTATGGGGCTGTCCATCTTGTTTACGGGGCTTTGCTCTATGTCGTTCCAATATCCGCTCGAGCTGTACCAAAGGAATACTCCAACGCCTTTCGATCTGGCATAGTTTATGAGCTGTGCCATTTTTTCGCGCCCTATGTTTTTGTCCCACCAATTGTCAATCAATACAAATTCGTATCCTAAAGCTGCTGCCATGTCGACGTATGCTACCTGGTCGTCGTAGTTTATGCTTCCGTCCTGCCACATTATCCAGCTCCATGTGCCGCGGCCGTATTCATATTTATGATCGGTGGTGAAGCGCGGCGTAACTACGTCCCACGGCACGGTGGTCTCAACAATGGGCTTCAGAGTTTCGCCTACGGTGATAGTACGCCACGGCGTAGTGCCGGGCAAGGCGAGGCCCGGGGCCGACGTGCCGTTACCGTTGTTCTCTTCGGGCATGGGGAATGCTATCCTGAAAACGCCGTTCGAGTCAGCGTCGCTAAGGTGTGATGCGCAATACTTGCCGTCTACGCCCGTCTCGCTGATTAATGCCCAGCCGTTGTCGCCGACATGGAACAGGCACGGGAATGTGAAACCGCAGCCATATTGCGACCGCTCGTTTAACGGCGCGTCGGCCTTATACTCCTCCTCATAACTTGGCTTCGTGCGTTTCCAGCCTATCATGGGGTCGCTTTGCGGAGTTAGGAAAGTGGTGGCGTAATTTGGCAACGCAAAGCCCGTAGCTTCACTCTCGATAACGATGCTTCCTGTCTCTCCGTAACGAGGCATCTCGTAACGGAAGGCAACATCGTTATTGCTCACCCTGAACGTTACGTCAATACGCTTGTCTTCACTGTTGGCAAGGGTTACCTTTATTTCGTTGGCGTTATACTCAATCTTGGATTTCTTGATTCTGTCAAGTTCGTAGGTCTCGCTTACCGTCGCAGTATTTGCGCCCACCCACTTCATCTGCCTGCTGAAATCGCCCGCATTTGAAACGAAACCGAGAGGAGACTCTTCTATAAACGTCTTGCCGCCGTAAGTCACCGAATAAGCCGGCATGCCGTTTTTTATCGATATGTCTACTTTCAGCAAACTGTCAGGGCCGTATACCGAAACCGTTTGCGACAATGCGGATGAAGTTCCGCATACTAAAAGAAATAGGATTAATTTAAAAACTTTCATGATTAATTGAATGTTAAAATGTGTTTTGTAATTAAATTATTGTGGCAAAAATACATAAATTATTGATAAAATGCAAATATTGTTTGATTAAATCGACAATGAAATATCGGTTATGATTATCTTTGTAACGATAAACCTAAACGACATTAATAATAATTATAATGAAAAAACATTCTGTTATCTTAGCGGCATTGGCTTTGTCTGTGTCAGTCGGGCTGAACGCTCAGAACGCAGCCAAAATGGTGGTGCAGACAAATAAGCCGGGTGCCGAAATCCAACCTACGATGTATGGACATTTTTTTGAGGACATCAATTTCGGTGCCGACGGAGGACTTTATGCCGAACTGGTAAAGAACCGTTCTTTCGAGTTTCCGCAGTGCCTCATGGGATGGAGGATATTCGGCAACGTCACGTTAAAAGACGACGGACCTTTCGACCGTAACCCTCATTATGTGACTTTGTCGCCCGCTTCTCATTACCAGAAAGCCACAGGCATTGAAAACGAAGGCTTTTTCGGCATGGGGGTTAAGGCCGGCGAGAAATATCGTTTCTCCGTTTGGGCGCGCGGTGAAAACCAAAAGATACGTGTGGAATTAATCAATAACGCCTCGATGAGCGAGAGCCAAGTGATAGTAGCGAAAGAATTGGCCGTAAACTCAAGCGATTGGAAGAAATACGAGATGGAACTCGTCCCTAATGAGACTTTCGATAAAGCCCATTTGCGCATATTCCTCTGTTCTTCGGGCAGTGTTGATTTAGAGCATGTGTCGCTGTTCCCCGTAGATACGTGGAAGGGGCGTAAGAACGGATTACGTAAGGACCTCGTGCAAGCGTTGGCCGACACAAAGCCGGGCATTTTCCGTTTCCCCGGAGGATGTATTGTTGAAGGCACAGATTTGGCCACACGCTATAACTGGAAAAATTCGGTAGGACCTGTGGAAAACCGTCCGTTGAATGAGAACCGTTGGCATTACACTTTCCAGCACCGCTTCTTCCCCGATTATTTCCAAACTTATGGCATGGGATTCTTTGAGCTGTTCCAATTAGCTGAAGACATAGGTGCCGAGCCGTTGCCAGTTCTGAATTGCGGACTTGCCTGCCAGTATCAGAACAATAGTCCTGAGGCAAACGTGAAATTATCTGAACTCGACAGCTATGTTCAAGACGCACTTGACCTTATCGAGTTTGCCAACGGCGGCACGGATACCGAATGGGGTAAGGTGCGTGCAGAAATGGGGCATCCAGAGCCGTTCAACCTGAAATTCATGGCTATCGGAAACGAACAATGGGGAGAGGTGTACCCCGAACGGTTGAAGGTGTTTGTCGAGGCGATACGCAAGGCTTATCCCGATATTAAGATAATAGGTTCGTCAGGTCCCAACTCGGAAGGAAAGGATTTTGATTATTTATGGCCTGAGATGAGAAAGTTGAATGTTGATCTTGTAGACGAGCATTTTTATCGTCCTGAAACATGGTTCTTGGCTTCAGGAAACAGGTATGACAAATATCCGCGTAAGGGACCGAAAGTGTTCGCCGGAGAATATGCCTGCCACGGTAACGGCAAGAAATGGAACCATTTCCACGCTTCGTTGCTTGAGGCTGCGTTCCTGACCGGTGTGGAACGTAATGCCGACGTGGTTCACATGGCTACATACGCGCCCTTGCTTGCGCATGTTGATGGTTGGCAGTGGCGTCCGGACCTTATTTGGTTCGACAATCTCCGCTCAGTACGTACATGCAGTTGGTATGTACAGTCGTTGTACGGCAACAATCGTGGAACGAATGTCATCCCGCTAACTCTTGACAAGAAAGCCGTCAGTGGTCAGGAGGGGCAATATGGATTATTTGCGAGTGCCGTGTGGGACGAACCTACAAAAACATATATCGTAAAGGTTGTAAACACTTCAGATCAAACTTGCAAGTTACAGATGGATTTCAAGGGATTGAAGAAGTCTGCAAAGTTGGGCAACGGCAAATGCGTGGTTTTCCATTCGGACGATCTTGACGCTGAAAACACTCTTGACAATCCCAACCTTATCGTGCCGCGTGAATCGTCGATAAGCATTGACGGGAATACGCTTAACACGGAAATCGGAGCATACACGTTCTCTATATACAAATTTACGGTTTTATAATCGTGTGATTGCATAATTGTTAAAAAGCGGAAGAAGTTGTCTCACGCATAACTTCTTCCGCTTTTATTTGAAAATCATACCGTCGCGTGTGTGTATTATTTCCTCGCTTATTAAATACTCAAGCGTTTCCTTTAACACCTCTCTGTCGGTCCTTATTTTATTAACCTCAGTGGCAAGGTGCCGGCAGCCGTCAGACAATAAGTCTAAGATGGATTTCTTTGCGTCGGCAATGTCTTCCGGTTTCGCATGGTGCCCGTTATGGGCTATGCATACGTCACATTGTCCGCAGTCAGTCGAGCGTTTTTCTCCAAAGTATCTGAGCAACAACCTGCTGCGGCAAATGTCGTTGTTTTCTGCGTAATTTATCATTGCATATATGCGTTCGGTATATTCTTGTTTACGCTTATCGTAGACTTCAGGCGGGAATATAAGCAAATTCGATTCTTCACGTCTTTGCTTATAAGTCACATGCGGAATCTTCTTGCGGGGTATAAAATGCAATATGCGGCGCATGCTTAAGTTTTTAAGTATGGCGTAAGTCTCTTCTCTTGTTAAGTTTGATTGCGCAGCGATAAGGCTTTCGTCAATGTAACAATAATCAGTAAATAAGCCTCCGTAGTTTCTCAATAGCGCGGTTATGACTGCGTTCTCATTATCCGTAAGCGAATTAAGCCTGTATAGGTCTTCCCTGCGAAGCAGCATCATCACTTGCGCCATGTTCTCGCTTTCGTCTTCATATTCAATATATCCTGCGCGTGTAAGTATTTTCAGGGAAGAATTTAGCTGTATCGGGAAATGATTGAAATATTGGCAAAATCTGTCTATGTTAAATTCAAACCTGCATCCTTTGCCGCTACCTATACCTATTTGATAGAAATACGCAAGGTGATCATATACTTTTCTTATATAGTCTTTGTCCGGAAAAGTGTCGTTGATGCGGCGTAAGAGTTTATGGCGGTCGTTCCCGTCGTAAAACAATATTGCTTTTGACGGCTGCCCGTCTCGTCCCGCTCGTCCCGCTTCTTGGAAATATGCTTCTATCGAATCAGGGGTGTCCATGTGCATAACAAGGCGGACGTCGGCTTTGTCTATTCCCATACCGAAGGCGTTAGTCGCTACAATCACACGCAATTTCCCCTCGTTCCACATTTTCTGCCGCTGGTCCCTTACCGAATTTTCAAGTCCGGCATTATAGAATGTAGCACTTATACCATGTTTATTTAATACTTCGGCAATTTCTTTTGAGCGTTTCCTGTTTCTTACATATATTATTGACGAGCAGTCGCCTTCATCGAGCAGACGTAACACCTCGCTAATTTTGTCACCGGTCCTATTCACCAAATAAGCAAGGTTTTTCCGTTCAAAGCTCATACGGAAAACTTTTTTTTGCTTGAAACCAAGCTTATCCTGTATGTCGTCAACCACTCGCGGCGTAGCTGTAGCCGTAAGCGCAAGAATCGGAGCTTCGGGTTTTATTGACCTGATGTCATTGATTTTGAGGTAAGACGGACGGAAATCATACCCCCATTGGCTTATGCAATGTGCTTCATCCACCGTGATGAAGCTGACTTGCATGTGGCTAAACTTCTTTTGGAATAGTTCAGACGACAATCTTTCTGGAGATACGTACAAAATTTTCACCCCGCCGAATATCGCATTTTCAAGCGTAGTTATAACCTCTGAATGCGTCATGCCGGAATAGATGGCTGCTGCTTTTATATCGCGCTGTCGCAGATGCTCCACTTGGTCCTTCATCAAGGCGATAAGCGGAGTGATAACGATACAAACACCATTCATGGATAAGGCTGGCACTTGGAACGTTATTGATTTTCCGCCTCCGGTCGGCATCAGGCCCAACGTATCACGCCCATCACAAATGCTATTGATGATTTCACGTTGTATTCCGCGAAAGTCATCATAGCCCCAATACTCTTTGAGTATTTTCTGATATTTGTCCATTATATAATGATAAAATGAAAAATAAAGAGCCAAGATCATATGTCCGGTATCATGATGGCATTACGGGCATGACTCTTGGCTCTATAAAGTTTCACATCAATTCTCTTCCGACGGTCTTATGTCTTCAATTTGCAATTGTATGCCGTTGTGTTTGTAAACATTGTCTTCTATCGTATAAGCAATGTCAAAACTCCGCTTTGACTTGATGTAGCGCGCAGAACCGCTTTGTCCGAAAGCGATGCCGTTCATTACATTATTTGATTTAGAGTCGACAAGCTCGAGTTTGATGTGTTCCTGTTCACGACCTACTACTTTACTTGTCCCAAAGTCATAGACGTCGGCAGTACAGAATAAGGGCTTGGGATTCATTGGACCGAACGGACCAAATTTCCTTATATCAGCATGTAGCTTGCGTGTGATATCCTTGAAATCAATCATTGCGTCGATGTTAAGTGTCGCTTCGGTCTGTTCCGGCTGAATATGATCGTCAACATATTTCTGGAACCTGCGTCGGAACTCCGGCACGTCCTTCCATTTCAGCGTAAGTCCGGCTGCGTAAGTATGCCCTCCGAAATTAACAAGCATATCACGGCAACTTTTTATTGCCGAATATACGTCAAAGCCCGTAACGCTACGAGCCGAACCCGTGGCTAGGTCGGCTTCACGAGTTAAGACGATAGTCGGGCGGAAATAGATTTCCGTCAAGCGTGAAGCAACGATGCCGATAACTCCCTTTTTCCAGTTTTCGTCATAAAGTACGATGCTTGAATGGCGCTTTTGGCTCTCTATGCGTGAGATGATTTGGTTGGCCTCTTCCGTCATCTGCTTGTCGATGTCCTTGCGCAACTCATTATATTCATTGATGTGTTTTGCCTTTTTCAGGGCGTTACCGAAATCTTTCTCCACAAGCAGATCAACGCTTTCCCTGCCATTTTCCATCCTGCCTGAAGCATTGATGCGCGGACCTATCTTAAACACGATGTCGCTCATTGTCAGCATGCGTCCGTTCAATCCGCAAATGTCTATTATGGCTTTCAAGCCTATGCTCGGATTCTGGTTAAGTTGTTTGAGTCCGTGATATGCCAGTATTCGGTTTTCCTCCACAACCGGAACTATGTCGGCTGCGATGCTGACCGCACAGAAATCAAGCAAGGGGATTAGTCTTGAAAAAGGGATGCCGTTGTTCTTTGCGAACGCTTGCATGAACTTGAAGCCGACTCCGCACCCGCATAAATGCTTGAACGGGTAAGTGTCGTCTTCACGTTTGGGATTGAGTATGGCTACGGCAGACGGCAGGACTTCGTCTGGGACATGATGGTCGCAGATAATGAAATCAATGCCGAGACTCTTCGCATAGTTTATCTCATTAATTGCCTTTATGCCGCAATCAAGGATTATTATCAGCTTTACGCCTGTCTGTTTGGCGTATTCTATTCCCTTGTAGCTTACCCCGTAACCTTCGTCATAGCGGTCAGGGATGTAATAGTCTATGTTGGAATAGAACTGCTGTAAAAACTTGTAGACAAGCGCAACTGCCGTGCACCCGTCAACGTCGTAGTCACCGTACACCATAATACGCTCCTTGCGGCCCATAGCGTCGTTAAGCCTGTCGACCGCAACGTCCATATCCTTCATTAGGAACGGATTTATCAGGTCGTTCAGCTGTGGACGGAAGAACCGCTTCGCCGCAGACTCGGTGGTAATGCCGCGTTGCATGAGAATGTCTGCAAGAATCGGGCTGATCCCGATTTTCATGCCAAGTTCTTCAGCCGCCTTTGTTTGTTCTGATGTCGGTTTTTTGTAATTCCATTTGAAGTGCATTATATTGTTTTTTGTTTTTTCCGTTTCAATCAGCTTTGCATATTGTGCAAAGAGCGTGTAAAGTTACAAATAAAAAACAATATAACGTTGATTTATGTCGGAAAAGTGTGGAATTTAACCTAAATCGTCGTACAAGATAAACCGGAAGAGTTGAAAACTTTTTCCGTTTTGCCGACATTGCGGCTTTCAACTCTTCCGGCTCAACCGTCTGTTGTAACGACTAATGTTTTTCAGAATCAGATGCCCAGCTTCTTGCGGATATCCTTAGGTATAGCGTTCTTGTTGACCATAAAGTTCATCGTCTTGTATGCAACGAAGTTTTTGCTCATGTACCAAATTCCCTTGTAGTCGCCGTACTCTCCCCAAGAGTTCTTTACCATATAGAACGTTTTGCCGTTCTTGTCCTTAGCGATGCCGTAAAGGTGCATTCCGTGGTCGTCGGTAGTTTCCCAGTTGTCGAATGCTTCCTGCCTCATTTCTTGGGTAGGCACAATCTCGGGGGCGTCGACTCCGAGCGAGTCGAGTTTGCTTCTCTTCTCGGTTGCCGACAGCTTAAACCAGCGGTCAGCGTCTGTTCCGGCCATGCTGCGTGCCTTCTTCACGTCGTATGCCATGCCGAGGCCCTTGCGTGTGAATCCGTCTTCGGTCACGTCGCCACCCCATGCTATGGTGTAACCTTCGTTAATGGCATTGTCTATGATGCGCATCATCTCGTCCATCGGCACGTTGTATGAAGGCTTCCAGCGCCAGTTGTCTTGTACTTCGATGGCGAATTGCGTATAGAACGGATGATGAGTGAAACTTGTTATCGACACATAGTCGTCAAGATTTATGCCGAGGCTCTCGGCAAATGTCTTCGGCGTGTATTCCTTTCCCTCATACACGAATTTTTCAGGACATTCGCCAAGGTATGCGTCGATGATTCCCTGCAAGCCCTTGCGCCATTGCTGTGATATCTTCTTGGCCTTGCTCCTCGACACTGCTGCGACGTATGGCTCCATTACGCTGAAAAACTCGTCGAAGTTTGCAAGCGAGTCACCGGTAAGCGTTCCGGGCGCAGGCATGGCCTCTTCGGGGCAAATGCCGTGGTTTTTCATTATCGTTACGACATCGGAGAAACTTCCGCCTTGCGAGAACTGGCTGTCGCCGTGCATTCTCACCGTCAGCACGGCACGGTCCATGTAGTCTTTATTGGCGATGAACATTTCGCAGAGGTTGTAAGTCTTGCCCGTGCTTCTCAATATTTCGCTCTCAAGGAAGCTAAGCGTTGAGTAAGCCCAGCAGGTACCGCTGCGGTTTTGGTCTTTGATACTTGTGATAGGATTCTCCTTCACTGTCGTGAATACGGGAACGTTTTTCTCCGTAGTCTTGTCCTGCGCGTTTGCTCCGGCTGCAACGCAAGCCAGCAAGCACATTGTAAATAGTTTTTTCATTACAGTTGTTTATGATTTTAGTTGTGTCAATTATTCGCCATAAATTCCTCTACGTCTTTCGGGTGGTATGGTATGCGCTCCTCGCCGAGGAAGCGGCAGCCGTCTGCGGTTATGAGGATGTCGTCCTCAATGCGTATGCCGCCGAAGTCCTTGTATGTCTCCACCTTGTCGTAATTTATGAAGTCCTTGTGCAGGCCTTTGGCTTTCCAGTCGTCGATGAGGTCGGGGATGAAATATATTCCCGGTTCGTCTGTTACCACAAAACCTTCCTCGAGCCTCCTGCCCATGCGCAATGCATTGGTGCCGAACTGTTCTGACGGTCTCGTCTCCTCGTCAAACCCGACATATACTTGGCCTAACCCCTCCATGTCGTGTACGTCAAGCCCCATCATGTGGCCGAGACCGTGAGGCAAGAACAAGGCGTGCGCGCCGGCTTCCACGGCGGCGTCGGTGTCACCCTTCATCAGTCCCAGCTCCTTCAGCCTGTCCGTCATCAACCTGCATACGGCTAAATGCACATCCTTATATCTTACGCCGGGTTTGGCCACGTCTAACACGTAATCATGGCAGGCTTCCACTATGCGGTATATGTCTAATTGGCGCTGGTCGAACCTACCGCTCACAGGATACGTTCTTGTGTTGTCAGAGCAGTAGTTGTTCTTGTTTTCGGCTCCAGCGTCGCATAATACGAGCCGTCCGTTTTCAAGTTCGTTCCATGAGGGGTTACCGTGCATTATCTCGCCGTGTTGAGTGAAGATCGTTGCAAAGCTCACCATCGCCCCGTAAGAGTTGGCTACGCCGTTCACCTGTCCGCCTATATATTTCTCGGTCCGTCCGGCTTTCGTCAGCCTCATGGCCTCGGTGTGCATCTTATAGCCTATGGCGCAAGCGTTTTCTATCTCCTCTATTTCCTGGGCTTCTTTAGTGGAACGCATTTTCACTACGGCGTTGATCAGCTCGAGCGATGCAGCCTCTTTCTGCTGATTGGGGTGTATGCCCAGCAGGTCGAATATCTGTAGCTTGGTGTCAAACCTGTACGGGGGCAGGAAATGAATGGACCTGTGCTGCCTCAGCGCGCCATTACAGATCACCTGTAAATGCTTCATCGGGGCTGTATTGGCCACGCCGGTGCTCGCCGCCATATCGCTTACGCTGTCGACCGAGCCAAGCCATACGATGTCTTCGATGTCGATGTCGTCACCTACTATCGTCTCTTTATCCTCGTCGATGTCTATCACGCCGACAAGCCCGTCTCTGTTAAGCCCGAAATAATACAGGAACGACGAATCCTGGCGGAACGGATAATATCCGTTTGACGGATAATTTACGGGCGATTCGTTATTACCGAATAGGATGACGACCCCGCTTTTCACGAGTCGTTTCAGTTCGGCGCGTCTTCTTACGTAAGTCTCTTTACTGAACATATTTTCAAAGTATTACATTTATTTTACGGATTCATCTCATAGTGCGCAACGCAGGCCTGCGGCGTTAGGCCGTAGTTTCCACTTTTCTGCCGTTACGCCAAACACTTTTGGTTGCAAAGATAATGCGAACGAGCGCAATGTGAATTTATTCACAAATTGCCGAGTGCAGCTAATCTTCTGCAAAGATATGCAATTTTAGTTTAAAATCATTATTTTCGCGTATGTTTTTATCAGATTTTATGATGACAAGCGGTAATAATGTGGTAAAGTCTGAGCTATAGCCTTAGGTACGAACTATGTTTTAATTGTATTTACATTGGGATAACATGGTGATAATTAAGATATTAAGATTTATTTTTAAATAAAAAGAATAGAGCCGCTAATATAATCTCTTGACACTTAAGTCATTAACAAAAAGGCGGGAACGTAAATATAAAAAGTAACCTTTGGCGTTATCAAAGGCGGCAAACGGCGGCCTTAAAGGCATCCTTTTGCTTTATAAAAGGTTACCTTTTGCAAAGTGCAAACATGCGGTTTACATTCTTTAAAATATTCAGTCGTTTTGCGCCGAAATGCCTAAAAATATTTGTTTTTTATTTTAAAATGTCATATCTTTGCAGTAACGTTTCTTCTGCAGGTACAAACGTGGGGAAATGTCTGAGAGTGTTTATCAACAGTTTAACAATTTAATGTATTTTATCATGAAGAAACATTTCTTAACGATGGGGGTACTGGCGGCAGCATTGATGGCCGGCACCAACGTGTTTGCTTATGATTTCGAGGCGAACGGAGTGTATTACAACATTTTATCCGAGAGTGATAAGACGGTAGAGGTGACCAATAGCGGCACTTCCCCGTATTATGACGGTATTGTAAATGCCGAAATACCGGAAAAAGTTGCTAACGGCGACAAGACTTACACCGTAACGGCAATAGGCAATTACGCTTTTCAAAATTGCAGGGATTTGGTTACGGTTGACATCCCGGCAACGGTAACGTTGATTGGTAACTACGCTTTTGACGGATGTTATAATTTGGAACGAGTGTCTAACGGAGACGACATAACGTCAATCGGCGAATATGCCTTTGATGGATGCACGTCGTTGGTCGGGCTGAACTGGGGTCATTCGTTAACTGAAATTAAGAATTTTGCGTTTACTTCATGTAGCAGTCTTGCCTCGGTGGATTTTCCCAATACGTTGAAATATATAGGTCGACAGACTTTCGGATATTGTCATAGTCTGAAATCTGTTGACATACCGGCTTCGGTTGAAGCGATCGAGGGTATAACCTTTTCAGGTTGTAAGGGCTTGACGGAAATTAATGTGGATGAAGGCAACGCTAATTATGCTTCCGTCGACGGCTCTCTTTATTCTAAGGACTTGACGTTATTGATAACTGTGCCTGCAGGGAAGGAGTCGTATGACTTCATAGACGAAACGACGACGATTGACGAAAGTGCATTCATGTATTGCCCGATGACTTCAATTGAAATTCCGGCTAATATATTAAACGTCGGCGAAAATCCTTTCCAGTATTGTGAAAACATGCAGACGATAGAAGTAGACGAGAATAATCCGAATTACACTTCGGCAGACGGCATCCTTTATTCAAAAGACATGACGCTACTGCATTCAGTGCCTCAAATGAAGTCTTCTGTTGACATACCCAACACGGTTACAACGATTGGTGAGTTCGCATTCTTTGAATGTGAAAATATAACATCCATTGAGATACCAAATTCTGTTGTTACATTATTGGCGGGAGCATTCCAAAGTTGCAACGGTTTGACGTCAATAGAAATTCCAAACTCAGTGGAGACTATAGACCAAGTGGTCTTTGCTTATATGGATAATCTGGAAACGGTGACAATAGGAAGCTCGGTTAAAACTATAGGAAGTAACGCGTTTGGAGGTAGTATGGCAATAACAAAAGTTTATTGTATGCCACAAACGCCTCCGGTGCTTTCTTGGGGTACTCCGATGGCAACCTTTAACGGATTAGTTTATCAAAACGCAACGTTGTATGTTCCGCAAGGTAGTAAGAGTGATTATCAGGCCGTAGAACCGTGGAGCTATTTTGAGAATATTGAAGAGATCGTGGGCACAGGTATAGATGGTGTAGCCGCAAGTGACGATGAAGTGTCTATATCCGTAGCCGACGGCTCGATAGTTGTTAGCGGAGCAAGCGGCGTAGATGTTTACTCTCTTGACGGCACTCAGGTTTATGGTGGAACTGCCGGCACGGTCAACGGTTTGCCTTCAGGCGTTTACGTTGTTAAGGCTGACGGTAAGACTGCGAAGGTGGCTCTATAAATTAAAGTTCACATTCATATAAAAGCATGGCCTACGCGACTGACGCAGGCTATGCTTTTTGTCTACTAATGATAAGGTATGTCTTACTGCTTATCGCCTCATTTCCAATATCGGGAACGGATTGCCTTCGCTGTCACGTTCGTTGCGCTTAAACACCTTGAATCCCATCCGTTCATAAAACATCTTAGCGTCGGGATTCTGTTCGTTAACGTCGACGAACTCTACGCTTAATTCATCAAATGCCCGCTGCACCAATTCCTTGCCCAATCCCTTTCGGAAATAGTCAGGATGCAGGAAGAGCATCTCGATCTTGCGCTCCTGCACGCCCATAAAGCCGATAAGGCGGGGGCCGTGGCCCGTCACCCACAGCGTCTCTATGTGCCGCAATGCTTCTTCAGCCTGCGGGGTAAGCCTCACGATGTCGGCCTCCGTCAGGAAATGATGACTGGCGCGAACGGAGGCCTCCCATACGCTTAAAAGCCGGCTTATCAGCGTTTGGCTTCTCCCCTCTATTCCTATAGCTTGAATATAAAATTCACCTTTACCCATATATAAAATTCAAAAAAGTTTGTATTCAATCTAAACTATTTTAAATACACTAAGGCGGAATTTACGCAAAATTATTGACAAATTCCACCCTACTCCTACACACCTCAGCTTCCTTGTCAGTCTGTGGCGACGTCTTTGTTATCCGCACACATGTTGCACCGTCAGGGGTGTCTTCGCGATAGAAGTTAAGTCGGTCTCCGTAATGGCTTTCAGCTACGTATGCGATATCGAAACGCTTGATACGGTGTGTCTCATACCAATCAAGGGTGAACAGGTCTAGCACATGCCCAATATATTTCACACTGTTTACGTGTCCGTTTACGTCTACGTCGCTATAGCATGTGTCTATCGACTTCACAAGCTGAGCCCCGTCAGACATTTTCACACGCGACAATCCCTGTATCGGACAAGGCTTGTCCGCGTCGACATATCGGTCTATCTCACCGCCGTTTACGGCAAGAATATCCTGAGGCCGGCGGCTCTCGGTGTCAATCAAAGCCCAAATGCTGCGCCCGTAACCGTAAACCCTGGCACCGTCATGGTCGACGATACGGAAATTACGGTTGGTAAAATATTTCATAACACCCTCTATCCATGTTTCCACGTTGAAACGGGCATACTCTGAAGGCATTTCCTCCATTTCAACGGCCAAGCGTGAGAGCACCCATGTTTTATGAACAGGATTCAAGTCATTCATTCCGAACCCGCGGTCATTTGCGTGAAAATCAGCCGCGTTAAGCAAATGGTTGCCTAAATGCCCCATGAACAGTTTTTTAGAGAAGTCGCAATGAAACGGCTCCGCCAAAAATTCATATTTTCCGACTTTATCAAACATATCCGCCTCCTTTGTCGTTTTCCCTGTGATACAATGGTATGCGCTCAAAGATTAATCACTTCTTCTTCAGGCCCTTATACGCAAGCACGGCAATTACCACTACGGCCAAACCCAGTAAAACGTAACCTATCTCATGGCTGTATTTCGTCGCGAGACGATAAACGTCGTCTGTCGTCTTGAGGTCCGTAAAACGGTAAATCAGGTATCCGATAAGCGCCAACACACTATTCCATACGCCGGCACCGAGTGTTGTGTAAATCAGGAAATGGTCCATCCTCATCTTTGCCAATCCGGCAGGGATGCTTATTAATTGGCGGACGGCGGGTATCAGTCTGCCGAAAAAAGTAGACGCGGCACCGTGGTCGCGGAAGAAACGTTCGGCCTTTTCCACGCTTTCACGGTCGATAAGACACATGTGACCTATGCGGCTGTCGGCGAACCGATAAACTATAGGCCGGCCCAGCCAACGCGCCAAATAATAATTGAACAACGCGCCGACGTCTGCGCCTATTGTGGCAAACACCACCACAAGAAAGATATTCATACTACCGTCTGCCATTGCTTTCCAAGCTGCCGGCGGAACCACTACTTCCGAAGGGAATGGTATGAAAGAGCTTTCAATCGCCATGAAAACCGTAACCACCCAATAATTCAGGTTCTCAAGAACCCATCTGAATAATTCTGCAGAATCCATTTATAGAAATAAAAAAATTATATTATAGGCTGCAAAGTTAATGACTTAAGACGTAAGAAACGAATAAAAACGCATAAATAGTAACCTAATTACAAGAAGAAAGGCATAAAACCAGCCGGCCGGATTGCAGTCTTACCCAAGCCTAAAAGTTACACAGCTCGTCATAAATCCGCTGCACAGGCAAGCCCATTACGTTGAAATAGCTCCCGCTGATCGACGTAACGCCCACGTAACCTATCCATTCCTGTATGCCGTAAGCACCTGCCTTGTCTAATGGTTTGTAACGGCCTACGTAGTAATTTATTTCCCTGTCGGTCAATTCCTTAAACGTGACGTCGGTTACTACGGAGAAGTATTTCTGTTTTACGGCGGTGGTCAGGCATACGCCTGTTACCACATGATGTGTCTTGCCGCTGAGCAAACGCAGCATTGCGCAAGCGTCGTCAAGGTTTTTGGGCTTACCCAGCACCATGTTTCCCAATACGACAACCGTATCCGCCGTTATTATAAGATTATTTCCTGTCAGTTCAGCCTTATATGCGTCAGCCTTTCGGGCGGCTATGTATTCGGCTATGTCCATTACGGGCATGTCTTTCGGATAAGTTTCATCTACACCTTTGATGACACGCACTTCAAAGTCAAGATCCAGTCCCGCAAGCAACTCCTTGCGTCTCGGGCTGTTGCTGCTTAATATGATATGATAATTTTTCATTAGGAATATTTTCAATAATTACGTTAACTCAGCTTACCATCCGAAAGCCTTTGCGTCGCTCAGCCATTTGCCTTGTGCGCGGAGTATCTGCTCCAACACGTCACGGCCGCATCCTCGCCCCCCTTTTACGTGGCTCACGTATCTGCTCACGGCCTTGATATCGTAACAGGCATCGGCCGGACAGCACGGGCATCCACAACGGCACATGATCTCATAGTCGGGAATGTCGTCACCCATGTAAACTATTTCTTCATCAGTAAGACCGTATTTATCAAGTAATTGCTCGTAAGCGGTTATTTTTACGGAACATCCCATAATGATGTCTTCCACCCCTAAATGTTCGTAACGCAAACGCACGCTTTCGGTAACGCCTCCGGTAAGAATGGCTATGCGAAGGCCTGACTTGCACGCCAATTGGATAGCGTAGCCGTCTTTTATGTTAATGGTGCGCATGGGCTCTCCTGTGGAGTTCATGGGTATCGTGCTTTCGCTTAGCACGCCGTCAACGTCGAATATTACGGCACGTATCTTTTTTAAATCATAATTAATCATAACTTTTTGTCTTCTTTTCGGCTGCATGGTGTATGCTTATGCTCATGCACTCGTAAATCTGTTTGAACAACGGATTGTCTTTTAATAAGTCAGACTGCATCCTAATGACGTTTTGGTCATATCTTACTGCCGGTCCGGTCTGTGCTTCAACGGGCGGCAATGAATGTACCTTGTTGGCGGTCTCGTCAATCAAAGGCAACATTATTTCAAACGGGATGCCGTGTTTGGCTAATATCTCGGATGATATCTCATAACAATGATTGACGAAATTACAAGCAAAAACCGCAGCAAGATGCATTTGCTTGCGTGTTGTGGAGTTCAGTGGAAACACTCGTATTGAGATGCTTTTTGCCAAAGCAATGACGGTATTTACCGCCATGTCGTCGTTACCCTCGACAAAGCATGGTATATCACTGAATGAAAGTATCTTATCCTTTGAGAACGTCTGCATGGGATAAAGCACGCCGTAATGTAAAGCCATGCCCTTAAACACGTCTATCGGTATGCTTCCGGCCGTATGCAAGAATACTTTTTCAGCCCGGCCTTTGCACAAATGCGGCACAATGTCGGCAATCACGCTATCCTTAACGGCAACAATATATACGTCGGCATTTGAATTTATCTTATCTAAGTCCGTTACGGGCGAACCTCCCAACGAATCTGCAAGAACAGTCGCTGATCCGGCCGTGCGGCTATAAACCTGCAAGATGTCATTGCCGGCTTCAAGCAAAGCATGTCCTAAATTCGTTGCGAGATTGCCGGCACCAATTAAAACGATCTTCATTGTCAGAAACTGTTAATATGTACGTTTTCCCATTTCAAGCCATCATCGTCATGCGCACTTTTTTCTTCAGCTGGATGTCCGAATCCAATAACACACAGCACCTTAAGGTCTTCGGGGATGCCAAGCACTCCGTGTATAACGTCGTCGGCCGACGTCCCGTCAGACAAGCCACGGCCTCTCATCTGTGCCCAGCACGACCCCAGCCCGAGGTCGGCGGCCTGCAGCTGCATCGAATACGCCGCAATAGAGCAGTCTTCAATCCAGCAATCATTATCCAACGGATTGCCAAGTATTACTACCGCCAACGGTAACGACTTCAAAAACTGCGAGCCGCAATCTTTAGCATCGGCTATTTTCTCTATCAGCATTTTGTCGTCAACTACTATGAATTGCCACGACCTTCGCCCCATTGACGTTGGCGACATGAGTGCCGCACGCAATATCAGCCTTACTTCCTCCGCACCGATACCGTCGTCGGTAAACTTCCTGTAACTGCGGCGCAATCCTGTCAAATCTTTATAATCGACCATAATATAGTTCTTAAGTATTTACAAAACTTTCGTACAAAGGTAGGCAATATGAAAATAATATTATGTCAAAAACATTAAGCCTTATTGTTTTTTTAGAAAAGATTCATTATTTTTGCGGTATGAACGAATTTAGCGTCGTCATAATTTCAAAAAGCGAAGAATTACCGCAAATGGCATGTACGGATTTCTTCCACAGTGTGGATTTGTTCAGGATAATAGAAAAGACTCCGGGACAAAAGCCATATATGGCGATAACGTATAAAGGCAACGACGTTATTGCACACATGCTTGTGTTGTTGAGACGCCGCGGTTCGTTGTTTCCTCCTTATTTATTTACTCAAGGAAGGGCTTACGGAGAAGGAGAATACTCCCCCGCATGTGCGGACGACAAGGAAGCAATATTTGGAATGATGCTGAGATGCTTGATCAGAAAACTCAAAATAGGTATTTGCCTATACATAGAGTTCAGTGATCTAAGCACGAAAATGTTCGGGTACAAGACATTCCGTGATAACGGTTTTTTCCCAGTGCATTGGATGGAAATACACAATTCATTGCATAGTATGCCGCCTGCCAAACGTCTCATGCCTCGTGTGAAGAAACAAATAGCTAAGGCGAGGATGTCAGGGCTCATTACTACCATTGCCGACAACGAGAAAGAGTATGACTGTTTCATGAAAATATTGAGAGGGCGCAGCACATTGAAAATCAGGAGGTTTATCCCTGATCCGAAACTTTTTCATGAACTATTGAAACTCGGCGATTGCAAGTTGTTCATAACCCGTGACGGCATAAGTATCGTCAGCGGTTGTATATGCGTATATTCAAACGAAAATTGCTATTTATGGTATCTGGCAACGAAACATAAGCTTCATAAAAAACGAGCCAGTGCGATGACCGTTTGGGCTGCTATCTTAGACGCATATAAGTGCAGCTACAAACACATTTATTTTATGGACGTAGGGCTACCGTTTAAGAAAAATCCATTCAGGGAGTTCATTCTCGGCTTCGGCGGAAAACCGGTCGGTACATACAGATGGTTCCGTTGTTCGTTTACGTGGGTAAACAAAATTCTATCATGGCTGTACCGCGAATAAAGCTACGGCTTAAAGACCGCTTCCTGCCTGTTGCCAATGAGTAGACAATGCCGCTTGATACAATAAATTCAGCTTGGCATCGTTATATCATAGATGAAAAGAACCAAACTGTACTTAATCATATTTATGCTTTTATGCGTAATCGGCATAAAGGCACAGACGTTCACGCTCCAGGGGAAAGTCACCGACAGTAACCAAAACCCTATAGAGTTGGCGACGGTAGCAGTCATACAACAAGGAAAAATGACAATGACCAACCTCAAGGGCGAATATTCCATAAAACTACAGTCGGCAGACAGTGTCGTCGTAAGATTCTCTATGGTTGGATATAAAACAAAGACACGCGTGCTGCGTCGTCCAAGAGGCAAACAGACTTTATTGATACAGCTGTTTGATGACAACATGTTAAGCGGAATTACCGTAACCGAGCAAAGGCGGCAAACAGGCAGCATGCAAGAACTTGACATGAATGACGTTAAAAATGCGCCGAGCGTAACCGGAAACGCCGTGGAGGAAATGATACAGGCCCAAGCCGGCGTATCCACGCATAGCGAACTTTCGTCGCAATATAATGTACGAGGTGGCAGTTTTGACGAAAACAGCGTATATATTAATAATGTGGAAATATACCGCCCGTTCCTGGTACGTAGCGGCCAACAAGAAGGATTGTCAATAATCAATCCGGACATGGTAGAATCAGTAAACTTCTCAACCGGAGGTTTCGAGGCAAAATACGGGGATAAAATGTCGTCAGTACTTGACATAAAATACAAGAAGCCTAAGAAATTCGAGGCTAACGTGTCCGCAAGCCTGTTAGGCGCAAGCGCTTACGTAGGCTTTAGTACCAAGAAACTGTCGTGGAGCAACGGCATAAGGTATAAAACGAACAAATACCTTCTCGGCTCCCTCCAGACTAACGGTGAGTACCAACCTAACTTTCTCGATTACCAGACCTTCCTCACATACGAGCCCAATAAGCATTGGACAATAGAACTGATGGGAGACGTATCCGAAAACCATTATAACTTTTACCCAGAAGATCGCGAGACCACATTCGGTACTATGGAGAACGTTAAGGCATTTCGTGTGTATTTTGACGGACAAGAAAAGGACGTGTTCCGCACTTACTTCGGTTCGTTAAGCCTTACGCGTAAGTTCGGCGAGCAGACAAAACTGTCACTTATAGCATCGGCATTCCATACCAACGAACAGGAGAAATACGACATACAGGGGCAATATTGGCTGACCCAAACCGAGACAAGTGAAAACCTCGGCGTGGGCACCTATATGGAACATGCACGCAACTATCTTAAGGCAACCGTAAAAAGCATTAAACTCGCCTTCAACCATAAGACGCGCAAACATGACTTCCACGCAGGACTGACTTACCGAATAGAGGAAATAGAAGAAAACAGCAAGGAGTATGAAATGCGTGACTCCAGCGGATACAGCATTCCTCATACTGGTGAAGATCTTTATATGATATACTCCCTCAACGCAAGAAATACCCTTAACGCCAACCGTCTTGAAACATACGTTCAAGATACATGGCGTTTCACAAGCAAAGGAGAACACACGTTTTTCACGCTGAATTACGGTATACGCTTCAGTCATTGGAATTTTAACCGTGAAAGCATCGTCAGTCCTCGCATGTCGCTTGGCATCGTGCCTGCGTTCAACCATGATATTACGATGCGTTTTGCAACAGGTCTGTATTATCAGGCTCCATTCTTTAAAGAATTACGTGACACCACAACCTCCAACGGCATTACTTACGCTACGCTGCGGCGCGACATTAAAAGCCAGCGGTCAATACATTTCATAGCCGGGGTCGACTACAGATTCAAGATCAATGAAAGACCGTATAAATTTACTGCCGAGGCATATTATAAGGCTTTGTCAAACATCGTTCCGTACACGGTAAACAACGTAAAGATTGTTTACGACGCCAGCCAGCAATGCAGCGGACACGCAGCCGGTATCGACTTGAAGCTATATGGCGAGTTTGTGCCTGGCACAGATTCGTGGGTGAGCTTCTCGTTGATGAACACACGCATCAATATCAATGGCAAGAGCATACCGATGCCTACCGACCAAAGATATTCACTTAATCTATTTTTCACCGATTACTTCCCCGGCACTGACCGCTGGCGCATGTCGTTGCGCTTAGCTTTTGCCGACGGACTGCCTTTCGGAGCCCCACACAGAAGCCTTGATACCATGCCGTTCCGCGCCCCGGCCTACCGCCGTGCGGATATCGGAATGAGCTACCGCTTACTTGACAACGATAAGCGCGAGCGCAAATCTCCATTCAGGAATATATGGATAGGTGTTGACTGCCTCAACCTCTTAGGCATCAACAATGTCAATTCATATTATTGGATTACGGATGTCACCAACCAGCAATACGCCGTTCCAAACTATCTCACGGGAAGGCAGGTAAACGTAAGGGCGACATTTGAGTTCTGACACTAATTACCTAAAACGGCAACGCTTCGCCACCCGCGCCGTCAATATACGGTGGCGGTAGCGGCATATCCTCACCATTTATGCGCGAACCTATAATTTCACCGCCAGCCGGCAGCGGTGCCGCTTCACCGGGATTGTCAAAGCGTGTAAACTCTCCGCGGAAATTCAGCAAGACGTCGCCCGTACCCCCCTTACGGTGTTTGGCTATTATGATTTGCGCCTTGCCGTGAAGGTCGTTGCCCTTCTCGTCAGTAAAAATCCTATAATACTCGGGACGGTGGACAAACAACACCATGTCGGCATCCTGCTCGATGGCTCCTGACTCGCGCAAATCACTCAACTGCGGACGTTTACCCTCAAGTCCCTCGCGTCCTTCCACTGTACGGTTAAGCTGCGACAGGGCCAATACGGGGATGTCAAGCTCTTTAGCCAAGCCTTTGAGCGAGCGGCTTATGGTTGAAACCTCCTCCTGACGGCTACCGAAACGTGCACCGTTGGCGTTCATTAGTTGAAGGTAGTCTATCATTATCAGTTCAACGCCCTTTTCCCTTACAAGCCTTCGCGCCTTAGTCCTAAGCTCGAATATCGACATACCGGGGGTGTCGTCGATATATATCGGTGCCGTCTGAAGCTTACCTACGTTCTTGTCAAGCCTACTCCACTCCTCGTCGTTAAGCTGTCCGTTGAGTATCTTCTTACCTTCAATCTCACAAACATTGGATATCAATCGGTTTACCAGCTGGACGTTGTTCATTTCCAACGAGAAAAAAGCTATCGGCCTTCCGTAATCCACGGCAATGTTCTTAGCCAATGACAAGGCAAACGAGGTCTTACCCATTGCCGGACGGCCTGCGATAATTACTAAATCGCTTCTTTGCCATCCGGCCGTATAATCGTCAAGTTTCGTATATCCAGTAGGTATGCCGGTAAGGCCGCCCTTGTTTGCGGCCGCTTTCTGTAGTATCTCTACCGCCTGCTTGACCACTGGGTCTATCTGAGTGTAGTCCTGCCTCATGTTCTTTTGAGACAACTCAAATAGCGATCCTTCGGCCTCCTGCATAAGCTCGTCAACGTCTATGGTCTCGTCAAAAGCCTTAGTCTCGATTACGCTGGCAAACGAAATCAACTGGCGTGCAAGAAACTTCTGGGCCAATATTTTGGCATGATACTCAATGTGTGCCGACGAAGCCACATGCGAACTCAACTCCAATATGTAAGACGGTCCGCCGACATCTTCAATCGTGCCCTGCCGTTTCAGTTCCTCCGTTACGGTCATTATGTCAACCGGCTTTTCGTCGAGGCTCAACCTTTGAATGGCACTATACACTTTTTGATTGCGTGGCTCATAAAACGTTTCAGGATGCAACGTCTCGCTAACCACCGAAAAAGCGTCTTTGTCTATCATCAACGCGCCAAGTACAATTCGCTCAATATCAACCGCTTGAGGCTGTAAATGGGCGTAGCTCCCGTCAAGCGTAACAACTTTTTTCTTATTGTCAGGCATATAAGTTACATTTTATCGGGCGCAAAATTACAAATAAATATCCGTCCGCATACAATGAAACATGAATTTAAGAGTTATTATTTACAGAAGGAACACCGTATCGTCATAAACAAGTAAATAAAAAGTAAAAAATGATAGGATATCCATGCGCAAAAATCAATCTAGGGCTTAACATCGTAAGTAAACGCTCAGACGGCTACCACAATCTGGAAACTGTGTTTTACCCCATAAGTTTATGTGACAAACTTGAAATCACCGAGGCTCCGATAACGGCAGAGCACGCATGCGCCATAAACATTGACGGCATACGGATAGAAGGCTCCACGGAGGACAATCTCGTCGTAAAAGCATACAACCTGGTGAAAACGATGCACCCCGGGCTTCCTCCTATTAACGTTAGGCTTACCAAGAATATCCCGACGCAAGCCGGCATGGGCGGAGGCTCGTCTGATTGCGCCTACACCATAACAATGCTCAATGAAATGTTCTCGCTCGGCATGACCACGGTTGCCATGCGGCAGCTTGCGTCCACGTTGGGAGCTGATTGCGCCTTCTTCGTAGATCCTACACCTTCTTTCGCAACAGGCATCGGCGACGAGCTTGTCCCTATCAATGTTGATCTTGGCGGTTACACTATATGCATAATAAAGCCTGAACTTAAAATCAGCACGAAAGAGGCTTTCGCCGGTATAAGCCCCAAGCCGGCTGCCGCATGTTGCAAAGACATAATAGCCCTCCCCGTAGATGAATGGAGAGGGAAGCTCGTCAATGATTTTGAGCAAAGCCTCGCTCCCGTACATGATGAAATACCGAGAATAAAGCAGAAATTATACGATCTTGGTGCGGTTTACGCGTCAATGAGCGGCAGCGGCAGTGCAATGTTCGGTATTTTCACACAAGCTCCGGCCGACCTGTACCCCCATTTCCCCGACTGCCAATGCTATGTTATCGGGCAATAATTAGTAAGTTATTTTATCCGAAACGTTTTGAAGTGGATCGTGTTACTGTGCCCACGTGGAATATAACTTCAGCAATAAAAACACCAATAATCCGCTTTAGACCAGACTAGAAAATTCACATTTAACAACAAACATTAACTAACATATAACAATAACGTATCATTATTTTTTGTAATTTTGCAGCGTTTTTAAGCAAAAATAGAGCTATTAGTTTAATAATCAGGTACTTACAACATTTTCAAGGTAATTAGATGAGACAATTAAAGATTCAAAAAAGCATTACAAACCGTTCAAGCGAAGCATTAGATAAATATCTTGTAGAGATAGGACGCGCACCTCTTATCTCGATAGACGAAGAAATTGAATTAGCACAAAAGATAAAAAAAGGAGGTCCGGAAGGTGAACGAGCAAAGAATAAATTAGTAACAGCCAACCTCCGTTTCGTTGTTTCGGTGGCAAAGCAGTACCAGCATCAGGGCCTGACCCTGACCGATCTCATCGACGAAGGAAACATCGGCCTGATTAAGGCGGCACAAAAATTCGACGAAACGCGAGGCTTTAAGTTCATCTCTTACGCGGTATGGTGGATACGCCAAAGCATCCTGCAGGCCATTGCCGAACAAAGCCGCATAGTGCGTTTACCCCTCAACCAAGTAGGCTCTCTTAATAAGATAAACCACGAAATCAATAAATTCGAGCAAGAGAACCAACGTCACCCGTCAGTGTCTGAACTGTCCGAAATGACCAAACTTGACGAGGAGAAAATAGGCCAGTCGCTTGCTGCCGACGGTCATCACGTGAGTATCGACGCTCCGTTCCAAGACGGAGAGGACAACTGCATGTTAGACGTGATGCCGAGTGGTGAAGACAGCCGCACAGACCGCGCCGTAGACCATGAGTCGATGGCTTTGGAGCTTAACACAGTGTTAAGCAAAGTGCTTAAAGAGCGTGAGATCACGATTATCCGTGAGTGCTTTGGTATAGGTTGCCATGAGAAGGGATTGGAGGAAATCGGCGACCAGCTAGGACTCACGCGTGAACGAGTGCGTCAGATAAGGGAGAAGAGCATAGCCAAGCTCCGTGAAAGCGGAAATGCCAAGATTCTCATGAAATACCTCGGATAAAAGATTGTTTCTTAACATAATGATAATCAGTGCTGATAACACATGTATCAGTGCTGATTTCATTTTATGCCGAACCAAGAAAGTATCATCTATTTTACACCTTCAGGTTGACAGGATTACCATAAAACGATTGACGGCTTTTTACAATGTGAAATGCCACATATTAAAAGCTGAAAGGTTAGTTCTTACGTGGTAATTGGCGGCGTTTTGCACGGCGGCATCGGCAATGTACGAAGCTGAATAAAACAAAAATCCCCAAAAGCCTCTTGGCCTTTGGGGATAATTCCGTAGTTTAGGGATTAATAATTCTCAGCCTTGAGCTGGAAGAAACTTTGAGGATGATTGCAAACCGGACAGATCTTAGGAGCGTTCTTTCCGATTACGATGTGGCCGCAATTAGCGCATTGCCAAATGCAATCTCCGTCTTTAGAGAATACTTTCTGACCGTTCACGTTGTCGAGCAACTTACGGTAACGCTCCTCGTGAGCTTTTTCAATAGTGCCAACCATACGGAACTTTGCGGCAATTTCCTTGAAGCCTTCCTCGTCGGCTTCCTTTGCCATACGGTCATACATGTCGGTCCATTCAAAGTTTTCTCCCTCGGCAGCTGCTGCCAAGTTGCTTGCTGTGTCCTTGATGTCTCCGCCTTCGAGGTACTTGAACCACAGTTTCGCATGCTCTTTTTCGTTCCTTGCGGTTTCCTCAAAGATGTCGGCTATTTGCTCGAATCCTTCTTTTCTTGCCTTAGAAGCAAAATAAGTATATTTGTTACGTGCTTGTGACTCACCTGCAAAAGCCTCCTGCAAGTTCCTTTCGGTTTTTGTTCCCTTAAGTTCTTTCATTTTGCCTTACTTTTTAATTGTTTTTATTTGAACTTTTAAATGACTTTACAAATTAAAAGATTACAAGAATCTAATAACTTTGTATTGCAAAGATAAGCATAAATATCGAACATACATATATTAGTTATGTTTTTTTAAGTTTTTGTAGACCATGAAAATATTTCAGATTGTCACTTCTCCGCATATAGGGCGGCTCATGCGGTTCCTTACAATCTTATTATCGGTAAAACGTCCCTGAAGGCACATTAATTTGGTAACCGCGCATTCCACGGTGCTGTCGAAACCGCTAATCACTCCGGCGGCCTTTAAGCGGTAACCGGTGTCGTATCTCGACATCTCGACACTTCCCGCCAAACATTGGCTTATGTTGACAATCGTCACGCCACGCCTGCTCGCCTGCTGCAGTATCCTTGTCAGCCACTGCTTCTTCGGGGCGTTGCCGCTGCCGAAACTCCTCATGACGATTGAGCGGAGTTCAGGCGCGTCAAGCACATGGCGTATGATGTTCTCCTGAAGTCCGGGAAACAGTGAAAAAACCACGACGTTAGGATCTATTGCCGTATGGGGAATCATCGGCTTGTCGAAATCCGGCTTTAGGATGTATTCCTCGTGGTAGATAATGTTCACACCGGCTTCGGCCAAATGAGGAAAGTTGAATGACTCAAACGCATTAAACCCGTCAGCATTGTTCTTAGTCGCCCTATTGCCGCGCAACAGTTTGCCGCTGAAATAGATGCACACTTCAGGAACCACGGCCGTGCCGTCGTCATGCGCGGCTGACGCTATTTCGATGCTCGTTATCAGATTTTCCTTGCCGTCAGTGCGCAATTGGTTTATGGGCAGCTGGCTGCCGGTAAGTATTACCGGCTTGGTCAGGTTCTCAAGCATGAAAGACAGAGCCGAAGCCGTGTACGCCATGGTGTCAGTGCCATGTAATATCACAAAGCCGTCGTAGCGCTCGTATCTTTCAGCTATAATACGCACCAATTGCGACCAAAGACGCGGCGACATGTCGCTTGAGTCAATAGGCTGCGTGAATTGATAGGTTTCAATACCCGTGTTGATCATAGTGAATTCAGGCATGCAGCTAACTAAATGATTGAGGTCCAAAGGCTCTAATGCGCCGGTCTTAGGATTCTGCCCCATTCCGATAGTCCCTCCGGTATAAATTAGCAGCACGCGGTTGTTTCTATTTCTTGACATTTAGTTGAATTTATTGAAACTGTGTTTTCTACGTTTATGGAATTTATTTTGTGCAAATATAGTTTAAAATAATCTGAAATCAAAAAAAATACCGTATATTTGCATAAATAAAAAGAATGAACTACAATTTATAATTAACTCTTAAAAGGAAAAACAAACATGAAAAAATTTATGGATGAAAACTTCCTGCTGGAAACAACTACTGCACAGGATCTATTTCATAACCACGCGGCAAAAATGCCAATTATTGACTACCACTGCCATCTTATTCCGGAAATGGTCGCAAACGACCATAAATTCAAAAGCATAACTGAGCTTTGGCTCGGTGGAGACCACTATAAATGGCGCGCCATGCGCACCAACGGCGTGGAGGAAAAATATTGCACAGGCACGGAGACGAGCGATTGGGAGAAGTTTGAAAAGTGGGCAGAGACAGTGCCTTACACCTTCCGCAATCCTCTTTATCATTGGACGCACCTTGAGCTTAAGACCGCTTTCGGCATAGACAAGCTGCTGAGCCCGAAGACCGCCCGCGAGATTTACGACGAATGTAACGAGAAGCTGCAACAGCCCGGATATACGGCACGTGGATTCATGCGCCGTTACAATGTTGAGTGCGTATGCACCACCGACGACCCCATCGACGACCTGAGATATCACAAGCAGACGAAGGAAAGTGGATTTGAGATAAAGATGATACCGGCTTGGCGTCCTGATAAGGCCATGGCCGTAGACAATGCAAAGAATTTCTCTGAGTACGTAAATAAACTTGGCGAAGTGGCCGGTGTTACTATCTCTAAATTCCAAGACATGGTAGACGCCTTGCAGAAGCGTCATGACTTTTTCAATGAAAACGGTTGCCGCCTGTCTGATCACGGCATAGAGGAATTTTACGACGAGCCGTACACGGACAGCCAGATTGAAACCATTTTCGAAAAAGCCATGCGCGGACAGGACTTGTCACAGCTCGAGATTCGTCAATTTAAGAACTGCATGCTGACCGTATTTGCGGAAATGGATTTCGACAGCGATTGGACACAACAATTCCATTACGGTGCCATTCGCGACAACAACAGCCTGATGTTCAAGAAACTTGGTCCTGACACAGGCTTTGATTCTATTGGAGAGTTTAACACGGCAAAGGCCATGAGTCATTTCTTGGACAACCTGAATGCGAAGGGCAAACTCACACGTACCATATTATATACGTTGAATCCGTGCGCGAACGAAGTAATAGCCACGATGCTTGGCAACTTCCAAGACGGCTCTTGTCCCGGAAAGATACAGTTCGGCAGCGGCTGGTGGTTTAATGATCAGCTTGACGGTATGACAAGGCAGATGAACGCGCTCTCGGTGTTGGGACTCTTAAGCCGTTTCGTAGGCATGCTTACCGACAGCCGTTCATTCCTTTCTTACCCACGACACGAGTATTTCCGCCGCTTGCTTTGCAACTTATTGGGCAACGACGTTGAGAAAGGATTGTTACCTGATGATATGGAAACTTTATACCGCATGGTTGAAGACATCAGCTACTACAATGCCAAGAATTATTTTAAATTTTAATACGTAATCATATATGAAGCCTCTCTTGCCTGAACGCGAAATTCGGCAAGAGGGGCTTTTAGTAAATTTTACTTCTGAAATATTTGTGAATCTCGGAAAATAAAAGTATTTTTGCAAAGTTTTACGATTTTATCACAACACTCAAATTATGAAAAAGATAATAGGTTTGGTGGCGTTCGCTGCTTTCTGCCTGCTTCTTGGAAGTTGTGGCAGCGGTAAAAACATTGCTTATTTCCAAAATGCAGACTCCGTTATTTATAAGGCTTCAAGAGGTTTGTATGATGCAAGAATAATGCCTAAGGATCTGCTTACGATAACAGTAAGCACCACGGATCCTAAAGCATCGATGCCATTTAACTTATCTGTAACCAACACACTGAACTCGTCCGGTACATTGTACACCGGAGCTGGCGCATTGCAAACGTATCTTGTCGACAACGACGGCTACATTAATTTCCCCGTAGTTGGCAAGATAAGAGTCGGAGGGCTGACCAAGCGCCAATGTGAAGACCTGATTAAGGAAAACATTCTTCCGTACATGGCGAAGACGGAAAACCCCATTGTTACCGTTAAAATGGCAAGTTTTAAGGTTGCCGTTGCCGGCGAGGTTAAGTCTCCCGGTATATTCAATGTTGACCAAGAGAAGATCAGCATCATGGAAGCATTGGCACGAGCCGGAGACTTGACCATATACGGTAAGCGAGACAACGTTTTGTTGATGCGTGAGGACTCTACGGGGCAATTATCATTCCATAGAATTAATTTGAACGACGCGAATTTGATCAATTCTCCCTATTATTATCTTCAACAGAATGACTATATTTACGTTGAGCCGAACAAGGTGCAAGCACAAAACTCGGCAATCGGTTCCAGCGTTACTATCTGGTTCTCGGTTTTAAGTGTAGTAACATCTGTTGCGTCTTTGGTGGTTAACGTACTAAAGTGATAAAATAAGATGTGCGGCATTGTTGGTTACATTGGTGAGAAAGACGCCTACCCTATCCTAATAAAAGGTTTGGGGCGGTTGGAGTATCGCGGATATGACAGCGCAGGCATAGCATTGTTAAACAATGAGGGATTATTAAGCATATATAAAACCAAAGGTAAAGTTGCAGATTTGGATTCGTTCTGTAAAAACAAGAATGTATCCGGAACTGTAGGCATTGCCCATACCCGTTGGGCTACGCATGGAGAGCCTTCATCAATCAATGCCCACCCACATTATTCAGAATCAAAAAATCTTGCAATAATTCATAATGGCATAATTGAGAATTATGTCGACTTGAAAAAAAAGTTGCAAGCGAAAGGGATCGCGTTCAGGTCGGATACCGATACGGAAGTCTTAGTACAACTTATAGAATACATACAGACAAAGAAAAATCTTGACTTGCTGACATCCGTCCAATTAGCTTTGCATGAAGTGATTGGAGCTTATGCCATCGCATTACTTGACAAGAAGAATCCTAATCTGATTATTGCGGCTTGCAGGCAAAGCCCTTTGGTGATAGGTGTTGGGGATAACGAGTTTTTCTTAGCATCGGACGCAAGTCCTATAATCGAATATACTGATAAGGTAGTATATTTGGAAGACGGTAACATCGCCGTAATGAAAAAAGGTGACGACTTGAAAGTCGTAAACATATTCAACCGCGAGCAATTCCCTAAAGTCCAAACTATTGATATAGACCTCGGACAGATTGAGAAATGCGGCTACCCGCATTTCATGCTCAAGGAAATATTCGAGCAACCGGATTGTATTACTAATTGTATGCGCGGACGCGTTAACATTGAAGCTACGAATGTTGTCTTAAGCGCAGTAATAGATTATAGGAAACAGCTCTTATCTGCAAAAAGAATCATAATCGTAGGTTGTGGAACATCTTGGCATGCAGGATTGATTGGCAAACAGATTATCGAGAGTCTTTGCAGAATACCTGTTGAAGTAGAATATGCAAGCGAGTTCAGATACAGGCACTCCGTAGTATCGAATAACGACGTTGTGATAGCCATATCGCAAAGTGGAGAAACCGCAGACACTTTAGCAGCTGTAAAAATGGCTAAACAATGCGGAGCATTTATTTATGGAATCTGTAATGTCATTGGTGCAAGCATACCACGGGCGACAGATACCGGCTCATACATTCACGTAGGGCCTGAAATTGGCGTCGCATCGACCAAAGCATTTACCGGGCAGGTAACCGTATTGACAATGCTTGCATTAGCATTGGCAAAAGCAAAAGGGACGGTAGATAATGATACTTATTATGCAATAGTTAAGGAATTAAGCGCAATCCCAAGAAAAATGGAAGAGACATTGTGTTTGAATGACAACATTGCATCGTTAAGCCGAATTTTCACATACGCAAGAAATTTCTTGTATCTCGGCCGAGGATATAATTATCCTGTAGCATTGGAAGGGGCATTAAAGCTCAAGGAAATAAGTTACATACACGCAGAAGGTTATCCGGCGGCTGAGATGAAGCACGGACCGATTGCGCTTATCGACTCTGACATGCCCGTCGTTGTTATTGCGACGCGTAATACTATGTATGAAAAGGTGTTAAGCAACATTCAGGAAATAAAGGCACGCAAAGGGAAAGTAATTGCATTAGTAACCAAAGGCGACGACACGATAAGTAAGATTGTTGATGAAGTCATAGAATTACCCGACACACAGGAATGTTTGGAGCCTTTGTTGGCTACAATACCACTTCAATTATTAGCTTATCACATAGCCGTTTGCAAAGGGAAGGATGTAGACCAGCCAAGAAACCTTGCAAAGTCAGTAACAGTAGAATGATCCTTAAGGTGAAGCTAAAAACATGTTTATAGCTCAAGTATAATCTTGTATGAGTGCATGCACATATTGTGAAATTAATAATAACGAATAATGGAACTGTTGAAGCATGAATGTGGAATTGCAATGGTAAGACTTCTCAAGTCATTGGAATATTATCAGCAAAAGTATGGAACATGGATGTTCGGATTAAACAAGCTCTATTTGATGATGGAGAAACAGCATAATAGAGGGCAGGAAGGTGCCGGTATGGCATGCGTAAACCTCGAGGCTGCGCCTGGTTCCGAATACATGTTTCGTGAACGTGCGGAAGGTTCCAACGCTATTACGGAAATATTCGGTAATGTTCAAAAAAACTTCAAGAACCTTACTCAGGAAAAGTTATCGGATGTAGAATTTGCTAAAAAGAATTTGCCTTTCGCAGGTGAATTGTATATGGGGCACCTCCGTTATTCCACTACTGGTAAAAGTGGTATTTCATACGTACATCCGTTCTTAAGAAGAAATAATTGGAGAGCAAAGAATCTTTGTCTTTGCGGAAACTTTAATATGACCAATATTGGCGAGATATTTGAAAAGCTCGTTAAGCAAGGTCAATCACCGAGAATCTACAGTGACAGCTATATAACCCTTGAGCTTATGGGACATAGGCTTGACAGGGAGGTTGAAAGGAACTTTATTGAAGGACAGAAACTTGGCTTAAAAGACCAAGACATAACACGATATATTGAAGATCACGTCGAAATGAGCAATGTGCTAAAATCCACAATGGCTGATTTTGACGGTGGTTATGTAATGTGCGGTATAACAGGCAGTGGAGAGATGTTCTCCATGCGTGATCCGTGGGGGATCAGACCGGCATTTTGGTATAAGAATGATGAAATCGTAGTCGTAGCAAGTGAGCGTCCTGTGTTACAGACTACATTTGATTTGGAATGTGACGAGATCAACGAGCTCGATCCTGGCTGCGCATTGATCGTAAAGAAAAATTGCGAAACGTCGGTGGAAAGAATACTTGAACAAAGAGGAGATAATAAATGTTCTTTTGAAAGGATTTATTTCAGCCGCGGCTCTGATAGGGATATCTATAAGGAACGTAAAAAGTTGGGAGAACAACTAACTGACTCCATATTGAAAGCGGTTGACTATGATACGGAACATACAGTCTTCTCATTCATCCCTAATACCGCAGAGGTCGCATTCTATGGAATGTTAGGCGGATTCAAGCGTTACATCAACGAACATAAAATAAAGTCCATAATGAATATGGATCATAAGCCTTCATACGAAGAGCTTGAAAGTTTGTTGCACCAATATGTCAGGAGTGAGAAGGTAGCGTGGAAAGATATTAAGTTGCGTACTTTTATAACCGAAGGTGCCTCACGCAACGATTTAGCATCGCACGTTTATGATGTGACTTATGAATCTTTGAAACCATACGAAGACAATCTCGTAATCATTGACGACAGCATCGTTAGAGGTACGACATTAAAAGAAAGTATATTGAAAATACTTGACCGACTGCATCCTAAAAAGATAGTAATCGTAAGTAGCTCTCCGCAAATACGTTATCCTGATTATTACGGAATAGACATGCCGAGCTTGGAAGAGTTTTGCGTTTTCCGTGCGACAATTGAATTGTTGAAAGACAAAAGCATGTATTCAGTGATTGAAAATACATACAATAAATGCAAGGAAGAGCTAAAAAAGCCAAAGACGGACATGACAAACTGTGTGCGCGATATATACAAGCCGTTCACAGTTGATGAAATAAATAAAAAAATAATTGAGATGCTTCGCCCCAAGGGGATGACTACACCTGTTGAACTTGTCTACCAATCCATAGAAGGTTTGCATGAAGCTATTCCCAATCACAAGGGTGATTGGTATTTTACAGGCAATTATCCGACACCCGGTGGAGTCAGACTAGTCAATCAGGCATTCATAAAATATGTGGAGACCGTATATAAATACGAACAGAAATTCTAATCAGGAGGAAGTGAAATAACAAGTAAGATAAAAAGCCCACGGCAGGCATTCGTCCGTGGGCTTTTTCCAAAAATACACATACGTTGATTCCATTTAAGACTCTTCGTTTGTTAATATTAAAGCGCGATAAAATGAGAAATGTAACATTGATTCTAGAAGATGGAACTAAGTTCCATGGAAAGTCGTTTGGATATGACAAGCCTGTTGCGGGAGAGGTGGTTTTCAATACGGCTATGATGGGATATCCTGAAAGCCTTACTGATCCTTCTTATGCAGGTCAGTTGATGGTATTAACCTATCCATTAGTCGGCAACTACGGAGTTCCGCCGTTTACAGTGGAACCAAACGGTATAGCCACATTCATGGAAAGTGACAAAATATATGCTTCAGCGATAATTGTCTCGGATTATAGTGAACAATACAGTCATTGGAATGCGCAGGAAAGTCTTGCTGATTGGTTGAAGCGCGAGCAGGTTCCAGGTATTACCGGCGTTGATACGCGCGAATTGACCAAAGTATTGCGCGAACATGGAGTCATGATGGGTAAAATCCTGTTTAATGACGAACCTGATAATATTCCGACAGCCGATTATGAAGGTGTGAATTTCGTTGATCAAGTAAGTTGTAAACAAATAATACATTATAACGAAGGAGCTGGTAAGAAAGTCGTGCTCGTAGACTGTGGCGTCAAGAACAATATTATCAGATGTTTGATAGGCCGCGGGGTCGAAGTAATACGAGTGCCATGGAATTATGATTATACAAATATGGATTTTGACGGTCTGTTCCTTGCCAATGGTCCCGGCGATCCGGATATGTGTGA
Organism: uncultured Prevotella sp.; assembly: GCA_944319945.1. Classification (GTDB taxonomy): domain Bacteria; phylum Bacteroidota; class Bacteroidia; order Bacteroidales; family Bacteroidaceae; genus Prevotella. The sequence goes on along the minus strand of CALUFN010000082.1, from coordinate 12,735 downwards.
AGCCGCTGTGGAAGTCATACGTAAGCAAATGAGCATATCTACAAAACCCATTTGCGGAATATGCATGGGCAATCAACTATTGGCAAAAGCCGGTGGAGCTAAGATATACAAGTTGAAATACGGCCATCGATCACATAATCAGCCAGTACGTCTTGTAGGGACAGAACATTGTTATGTCACAAGCCAAAATCACGGTTATGCAGTCGACGGCTCTACCTTAGCAAAAGATTGGGAAGAACTGTTTGTAAACATGAACGACGGAAGCAACGAAGGCATTCGACATAAGACAAATCCGTGGTTTTCCAGCCAGTTCCACCCCGAAGCATGTTCTGGCCCCGTGGATACCGAATTTATGTTCGACAAGTTTGTTAATACATTGAAAAATTAAAATACGTATGAAATACAACAACATAAAAAAGGTTTTGCTTCTCGGCTCGGGAGCATTGAAAATCGGTGAAGCCGGTGAATTTGATTATTCCGGCTCACAAGCGCTTAAGGCTCTAAGGGAAGAAGGCGTTGAAACCGTGCTGATCAACCCGAACATTGCTACCGTACAGACATCTGAAGGTGTGGCAGATCAAATATATTTCCTTCCCGTACAACCATATTTCGTTGAACGGGTTATCGAAAAAGAACGTCCAGACGGAATACTCTTATCGTTTGGTGGACAAACGGCACTTAATTGCGGTGTAGAACTTTTCAGGAGCGGCGTTCTCGAAAAATACGGTGTCAAAGTTCTCGGTACGCCTGTTCAGGCGATCATGGATACTGAAGATCGTGAGCTGTTTGTTGAACGACTTAACGAAATTAATGTTAAGACCATTAAAAGCGAAGCTTGCGAGAACATAGAACAGGCGCGTAAGGCTGCAGCTGAATTAGGTTATCCCGTAATAATCCGTGCAGCATACGCATTAGGAGGATTAGGCAGCGGTTTCTGTGATAATGAAGAGGAATTGAACCGCTTGGCTGAAAAAGCATTCTCATTTTCGCCGCAAGTACTTGTTGAAAAAAGTCTCAAAGGTTGGAAAGAAATCGAATACGAAGTGGTGCGCGACCGTTACGACAACTGTATCACCGTATGTAATATGGAAAATTTCGACCCGTTAGGCATACATACGGGTGAAAGCATCGTCATAGCTCCGTCGCAGACGCTTACCAACAGCGAATATCACAAGCTGCGTGCCCTTTCAATAAAAATTATACGCCATATAGGAATAGTCGGCGAGTGCAATGTGCAATACGCATTTGACCCACAAAGCGAAGATTACCGTGTCATCGAGGTTAACGCCCGTTTAAGTCGCAGTTCGGCCCTCGCCTCAAAAGCCACAGGATATCCGTTAGCATTTGTCGCAGCAAAACTCGGTTTGGGATATGGCTTATTTGAATTGAAAAATTCAGTTACAAAGACGACAAGTGCCTTCTTCGAACCGGCCCTTGACTATGTCGTATGTAAAATACCTCGTTGGGACTTAAGTAAGTTCCGAGGCGTAGACCGCGAGCTCGGGTCGTCCATGAAGTCCGTAGGAGAAGTAATGGCTATCGGCCGTAACTTTGAAGAGGCAATACAAAAAGGTCTGCGAATGATCGGACAAGGAATGCACGGCTTCGTAGAAAACAAGGAACTTGAGATTGAAGACATAGACGAGGCCTTGCGTGACCCTACGGATAACCGAATCTTTGTCATTTCAAAAGCTATGCACAGAGGATACACTATCGACCAAATACACGAACTGACAAAAATTGACAAATGGTTCTTGTATAAGTTGAAGCATATCATCGACATAGATGAAACACTGAAGCGTTGTAAAAGCGTTAACGTACTTGACAAGGAACTATTGCGCACTGCAAAGGTTTACGGATTTACCGATTTCCAGATCGCCCGGGCCGTCGGACTTGAGAACGAACTTGGTAACATGGCAAAGGCCGGTCTCGTAATCAGGCAATTACGTAAAAACTATGGAATATTACCCGTAGTAAAACAAATAGATACATTAGCCGCCGAATATCCTGCCCAGACAAACTATCTATATGTTACATATGCCGGAGTAAAAAGCGATATAGCGTTTGAATGTGACAAACGTTCGATTATCGTGTTAGGATCGGGCGCATATAGAATAGGCAGTTCCGTCGAGTTTGATTGGTGCGGAGTACAGGCGCTTAACACCATACGCAAACAAGGCTGGCGCAGCGTAATGATAAATTACAATCCGGAGACCGTGTCTACGGATTATGACATGTGCGACCGTCTTTACTTTGACGAATTAACATTTGAGAGAGTTATGGACATTATAGATTTGGAATGTCCTAACGGTGTCATTGTATCTACGGGTGGCCAAATTCCGAACAACTTGGCAATGCGTCTTGACGCACAGAATGTCCCAATACTTGGAACCTCAGCCAAAGACATCGACAATGCGGAGGATCGTGCAAAATTCTCGTCAATGTTGGGACGTAACGGCATCGACCAGCCGGAATGGAGCGCATTGACCTCAATGGACGACATCCAAAAGTTTATAGACCGCGTAGGTTTCCCCGTGCTTGTACGTCCTTCCTACGTTCTTTCAGGAGCAGCAATGAACGTTTGCTCTAACAATGATGAGTTGGAACGTTTCTTAAAGTTGGCCGCAAACGTATCTGAAGATCACCCTGTAGTAGTCAGCCAATTTATAGAGCATGCCAAAGAGGTAGAGATGGATGCCGTAGCGCGTAATGGAGAAATCATAGCTTACGCCATAAGCGAGCATATCGAGTTTGCCGGTGTTCATTCAGGCGACGCTACCATACAATTCCCGCCGCAGAAGCTGTATTGCGAGACAATCCGACGTATTAAGCGTGTAAGCCGTAAAATAGCGGAAGAGCTGCATATAAGCGGTCCGTTCAACATACAGTTCTTGGCGAGGGACAATGACATAAAGGTAATTGAATGCAACTTGCGCGCATCACGTTCGTTCCCGTTTGTAAGTAAGGTGCTAAAGATCAACCTCATCGAACTTGCAACTAAGGTGATGTTGGGCTTGCCGGTAGAAAAGCCGGATAAAGACTTGTTTGATCTCGACTACGTAGGTATAAAGGCAAGCCAGTTCTCGTTTAACCGCTTGCAGAAAGCCGACCCCGTGTTGGGCGTAGACATGGCATCTACCGGCGAAGTGGGATGTCTTGGCGATGACACTAACACAGCCCTTCTGAAAAGTATGTTGTCCGTAGGGCAGCGCATACCTCAAAAGAACATCTTGCTGTCAACCGGAGGACCTAAGCAAAAGGTCGAGACTCTCGACGCTGCACGCCAGTTGGTGAAAAACGGCTATAAGATATATGCTACGGTCGGCTCTTCAAAATTCCTTACGGAAAACGGAGTTGAGAACACGCTCGTTTATTGGCCGTCTGATGCAGACAAGCGCCCCCAGGCACTTGACATGCTTCACAATCACGAAATAGATCTTGTGGTGAATATTCCTAAAGACCTTACAGTTAGTGAATTGTCAAACGGCTACAAGATACGTCGTGCGGCAATAGACTTGAACGTACCGCTTATAACCAACAGCCGTTTGGCTTCTGCTTATATCAATGCTTTCTGCAGGGTAAAACTTGAAGACATTGACATTAAGGCTTGGAGCGAATATAAATAAACGTATAAGCAAATAAAAAGATTACGCTAATAAACAGAGAGTCTTGCCAAACCTAACGCAGACAAATCTGTTTATTAGCGTAATTTTTTATAAAACGCCTTTTGTCGAGGGCAATTCATAATGATAAATATCCCTCTTTACAGCCATGCGTAACGCACGGGCAAGGGCCTTGAAGATTCCTTCGATTTTATGGTGTTCGTTATATCCTGTTGCTTCAATGTTCAGATTCATTAAAGCCGAGTCGCTTAGACTCTTAAAGAAATGATAAAACATTTCCGTTGGCATATCTCCGATTTTCTCGCGTTTAAACTCTGCATTCCAAATAAGCCACGGCCGACCGCCAAAATCTAATGCAACCTGGCACAAGCAGTCATCCATCGGCAGGCAATATCCGTATCGCTCAACTCCCCTCTTGTCGCCAAGTGCCTTCCTTACGCACTCGCCTAAGGCAAGGGCTGTGTCTTCGATTGTATGATGCTCGTCTACGTGCAAATCACCGTCCACCCTTATTACTAAATCCATCATTCCGTGGCGTGCAATCTGTTCCAGCATGTGGTCGAAGAATCCCAAGCCTGTGGCTACGTCGCATTTACCAGTGCCGTCAACGTTCAGCGAAACATAAATTTTAGTTTCTTTCGTGTCCCTTCTTACTTCCGCGCGACGCTCACCCGCAAAAAGGATTTCAGTAATCTTATCCCATGTCATCCCGTTATCGCCCAAAATCAGTGACTTACATCCTATGTTGTCTGCAAACTGGCGATCTGTATCCCGGTCGCCGATCACATAGCTGCCTTTCAGGTCATACTCAGGGTTGCGAAGATATCCGTCAATCATTCCCGTGCTGGGTTTCCTACACGGGTGTTCGTCTTCGGGGAAATGCCTGTCTATCAGGATATCGTCAAATGTGATGCCTTCACCCTCGAACGTTTGTAATATGAAATTATGTACGGGCCAAAACGTTTCTTCCGGGAAAGAGCTCGTGCCGAGTCCGTCCTGATTGCTGACCATGACGAAACGGAAGTCCAAATTAGAACGTATGAACCCTAAATTACGAAATACGCCTTTAGTGAACTTTAGTTTATCGAAAGAGTCCACCTGCTCGTCGTGAGGCTCTTCAACGAGGGTGCCGTCCCTGTCAATGAATAGTATGCGCCGTTGCTTCATTCTTCAGACTTTTCACTCTTAATAAATTCCCTCTTTTCTTTCTCTCTCGTTTCGATGCTGCCGTAAAGGAAATAGCATACAAAAACTACAAACACATTAAGATAGGCCCAGATAAAGAAGGTGAATGTGAAAACCGCATATTGTATTATATGGAAATATGAAGGCAAACCCGTAGGGTCGTTAAAATAATTCACCCCGAACACGGAGAATGCATCGGCTATCAACACTATAATAATAGGTATCGACACAAACAAGGCGCATATTACTACACATAATACGGCAAGGAAAAGAGCGATAAAGATAAGTCCGATATGCTTAAGCCCTGTAACATATGAACTTAGCAGTATTCGTTTCAATTTACTCTCAGGGTCGACCAAGTATTTTACGCCGGAATAAACATAAGGTATGAGCAACACGCCAATCAACATGGAAACACAGCTGAACGCTATGAACATCGGGCGCAACTCAAGCAAGTTTACTGTCTGCTTTGACTGTATCACTCCATAAGACACAGCCGCATACACAAGCGCAACAACCAGCCAAAACAGGACGTAAACCCCGGCAAGAACGGCGCATCTGCGGATGTTCCATTTCATAGGGCGGCCGTTCACAAGAAACATTATCCGCGCATAATAAACCACTTCTGCGCAAAGCGTGACCAACGACGCCACTGATATAAGTACCGAAAGCGTGGTGGTGTTGCCGTATAGCAGCACGTGTGTGTAAAGCGAGAAGTATAAGGCTGCAAGCAACGCCAATGCCGCAAAATACATCCATGTACGGCCGAATATCAGGCGAAAGTTGTCAAACAACATTCTGTGTGCCTCGGAGAGGCATGAAATATAGCTGCGGCTCTTGCTTATTGAAGATTGTTTCAGGTTGTTCATTTTGTCGTTTTCTGCAAAGGTAATAATATTCCCAGTAACATGTGAACATACTATGGATAAAAATTGCTAACTTTGCATGAAAAGTGACAGCATCCGGCAAAAGACGATTTTATTTGCAACCGTCAAGGTGCATTTTTCATACAATCCGTAACTTGCGAACAAAACAACTAACGATATGAAATTACTAAAATGGGGATTTATAGGCTGCGGAGAAGTAACCGAGAAGAAGTCGGGACCGGCCTTTAACGAAGTGGAAGGCTCGGAAGTAGTAGCCGTAATGAGTAGAAACGAGAAAAAGGCGCGCTCGTATGCGGAACGCCATCACATAGCCAAGTGGTACACTGACGCGCAAGAGCTGATTGACGACCCTGACATTAATGCAATATACATAGCTACGCCGCCGTCAAGCCATGCCACATTTGCCATAATGGCGATGAGGGCAGGCAAACCCGTATATATAGAAAAGCCTTTGGCGGCGAATTACGACGACTGCGCAAGAATCAACCGCATAAGCGAACAGACTGGTGTGCCATGCTTCGTGGCTTATTATAGAAGATATCTCCCCTACTTCCAAAAGGTGAAAGACATCATTAAGCAAGGAACCATCGGTGAAGTGATGAACGTGCAGATACGCTTCTCGTGTCCGCCCAGGGACTTAGACTACTCCGCAAGCGGTAGCCTGCCGTGGAGGCTACAGCCCGATATAGCGGGCGGTGGATACTTTTACGACTTGGCTCCGCACCAACTTGACCTGCTGCAAGACATCTTCGGCGTAATAACCGAGGCCGAAGGGATATGCGCCAATCGTGCAGGCCTGTATAAGGCTGAAGACAGTGTCAGTGCCTGCTTCCGATTCGAGAACGGTCTGCCGGGCAGCGGCTCGTGGTGCTTCGTGGGGCACAAGTCTGCTAAGGAAGACATGATGGAGGTAATCGGCGATAAAGGCAAACTTTGTTTCTCCGTATATGACTATGCTCCCATACAGCTTGTCACCAGTACTGGAGCTACAAGCATAACCGTGCCGAATCCGCCTTACGTGCAACTGCCTATAATCAAGGCGGTGATAGAAGACTTGCAAGGTATCGGAATATGTTCGTGCACAAGTGTGTCGGCAACGCCGGTAAACTGGGTGATGGACAGGATACTCGGAAAATTTTAAATCGTGTGATATGAAAGTCAAGACGGTATTAATCTTATTATTCGCAGCCTTCCACGTAAGCCTGACACATGCTTACGAGATACAATACGACAAGGAAGACAGCATAAATGCGGTAAGACTGTTAAACGAATCGCGCAAACTGCCTGAAGGGACTGACATTGTGATATACTTCGCCCGACAACTGAAGGGCATACCGTATGTGGCACATACGTTAGAGGTTAATGACAAGGAAAAACTCGTAGTCAACCTTCGGCAGCTTGACTGCACGACCTACGTAGAGAACGTAACCGCCCTCGCCTTATGCGCCCGACAAGGAAAATTCACATTTAAGGCATTCTGCGACAACCTGCGGACGATACGCTACCGAAGCAATACGGATGTAAGTTATCCTACACGGCTCCACTATTTCACTGAATGGATAGAAGACAACACCCGTAAAGGCCTGTGCAGGGAATTTCAGGCGCCCAACCCTCCGTTTGCGGCCGTGCAAGACGTCAACGTCTACTACATGTCGACCTATCCCGATAAGTATAAGGCGCTTAAGGCCCACCCCGAATATGTACCGCTGATAGCGCAGACCGAAAAGAGCATAAATAAGAAGTCATACAGATACATACCTAAGACGACCGTAGCCGACAATAAGCTGCTCAGGAATGTGGTGAAAGACGGCGATATCATAGCTCTGACTACGACTCTTAAGGGGTTAGACATACAGCACGTCGGCTTCGCCGTTTGGCATGCCGACGGCCTGCATCTGCTCAACGCCTCAAGTTTGCGCAAGAAGGTAGTGGAAGAGCCTAAGACGCTTTATGCATACCTGAAAAGCCAACCTACGATGACAGGAATAAGGGTTATAAGGCTTGTCGGTAGATGAAAGTCAATGGTAAAATACACGCGCTGAGTCTTTATCTGTAACCTGCTGATTATCAAGCATTATCCACACTGGGCACAAAAGGCGGCAAATTGGATTGCAATTTACCGCCTTTTGTATTGCCATAAGCCACCTTTTAGGGTGCCATTTGATACCTTTCACCACTGCGCATGCGGCAGCCTTAATTTAGAAATAAAAATATTCATGCCGTCATTATTCGTTTATTACGTCTAATTTGCTTACCTTTGTATTTGCTTATTTGTACACAGGCTGATTAAACACTGTTTGCCGGTCAGCGAAAAATCAAGTAATTTGAAAAAACTGAAGCGAATAATAAAAGGTACTTTGTGGAGCGTTATCATCGCTTACATAGCGGTGATAATGATTATTCATATACCTTCTGTGCAAAGCTGGTTAGGAAAACAGGTCGGCGGAATCATCGCAGACAAGCTGAACACGAAGGTTTCGGTAGGAAGAGTTTATCTCGGATTCTTGAATAGGATAATCATTGACGACCTTGAATTATACGATCAAAAGTCGGAATTGATGCTTCGGTCGACGCGTGTCGCGGCAAAGATCGAATACTCCAAGCTGATAAGCAACAAGCGCATATATATCTCGTCGGCTCAGGTGTTCGGCTTGAGAGGAGTGTTTTATAAGAAAGACCGACATACGGCAGCCAACTTCCAATTCGTTCTTGACTCGCTTGCGTCGAAAGACAAAAGTAAGAAGTCTGACATCGAGCTAAGCATCAACTCGCTGATTATTAGGCACGGGGCAATCAAGTATGACCGATATGACATAGCCCCTACCCCGTCGCGCATCAATCCGGCGCATATCGACGTGAAAGACATCAGCGCCCATCTGATAATACCTTATTATACGGCCGATAGTCTGGAAGCCTCGATAAAGACCCTGTCATTTAATGAAGCGTCGGGCTTAAGGCTGAAAAAGCTGAAATTCAATGTCTCGCTAAATAAGAATACGGCCGAATTAGACGGTTTTGAATTATCCCTGCCGAATACAAATCTGCTCGTCGATAAGTTGACGGCGCAGTACTCATACGAAAACGGCAAACTTGATATCGGCTCATTAAAGTTTGGCGGAGACATTAGCAGATCGAAGATCTGTCTGCAAGACTTAGCCTTCGTCTTGCCTTCATTAAATGGGAAAGATATGCCGACATTCAACGTGTCGTCGTCATTCAACGGTACGGCAAGACGGATAAACATAAACGGATTAAACATACGCTCGCATGACAACGACATCGGCCTGACCGCAAACGGATTCGTAGCGAAGACTCGGCGTGGCATAACGTGGCAGGCAAATATCAGGCAGTTAAGATGTTCGGCGGAAAGCATCGCGGAAATCTTAAGAACTCAGGCCGGAAAAGACGACGGCCCGACTAAACTCTTGGAACGGTTGGGCAACATACAGTATGCTGGAAGCTTGGCTGGCAACGGTGGAAACCTTACGGCAGCAGGCTCATTGGCAAGCGATATTGGCAAGGCCGACATTAAAATAGGTAAGACGGGGCGGCGTATAAGTGCTTTCGTTGACACTGACGGGCTTGACTTAGGCCGCATGTTAGACAATGACAAGTTTGGGATGTTGGCTACAACCGTCGACGTAGATTGCCTTGCAGGCAACGGTGGCTTGTCTGACATAAGAATCAACGGAACCTTTCCACGCTTCGACTATAACGGTTACACATACAAGGACATAACGGCAAAAGGCGTTTACGACAAAGTGTCTTTTACGGGTGTGCTAAATCTAAACGACCCTAACGCACAAGTAGCTTTGGAAGGTAAGGCTGACTTATCGTCGCCCGTAAAAAAGGCAGACCTAAAGGCTACGATACGAAACCTTGACCTTGCGTCGCTCAATATCACTGATAAATGGGAAGAGACAAAATTTGATTTTGACATTAACACTAATGTCGAAATCTCAGACAAGACCCCCAACCTCTTCAGCGGAGACATAAGGATAGGTAACTTTACGATGCGTTCGTCGGAAAAGGTGTATGAGTTTGACTCGCTCGATATCTCAGCTGGTCACGAGCATCTTGCCGCATACGGCGACTTCGGCCATGTCGAGCTTAACGGCAGGTATAAGTTGAAGACACTGGCTAACAGCTTTGCCAACATATTACATTCAAAGCTGCCTACGCTTTTCAAGGCGCATGCAAGCACAGACAACAAATTCACCATCGACGCCGAAATCCGTAACACAGATTTGCTTACCGCCTTAACGGGCATACCGCTTGGCGTCAGCTCGCCGTTAAATGTCAGCGCAAACGTTGACGAGGCAAACGGGATGATAAGCGTAGCATGCCGGGGGGCTGATATTATTTACGACGAAGCACCGTATGAAAACGTGTCACTCATGATAGGCACGACGGGTGACATGCTATCGCTTGACGGAAAATTGAGAAAGACCATGAACAATGGCCACAAAGTAGACCTCACGCTCGCAGCAAACGCCGGCAACGACAAACTGTCGACTTCGATAAGATGGAACAACAATCAAAAGAAGTTAATGGCCGGAGAAATGAATTTCCAAACAAGTTTCACGAAAAACGCAACAGGTAAAACTGACATCGGCATCGATGTTAACCCGTCTGAAATACTAATCAACAACACCGTATGGAACGTTCTTCCTGCCAACATCACATACTCAAACGGGAATCTATCGATAGAGGATTTCTCTATCGAGCATAACAGGCAGCATATAAGGATAGACGGACTTGCGACGAAGCATTCGTCTGACTCGATAGCTATAGACCTGCAAGATGTCGACGTAAGCTACGTGCTTGGTTTGATTAACTTCCATTCCGTAGAGTTCGGCGGACACATGACAGGCAAGGCGTATGTCAAGTCTGTTTTTTACGAGCCTGACATATATGCCGATCTTATTATCGACCAATTCACCCTTCAGGGAGGAAGTCTTGGAACACTGTTTGCGAAAGTGGGCTGGAACAAAACGGGGAAAAGCATCAACATTGATGCCTGCGCCAAGGAGGATGACGGTTCGCGTACGATAGTAAAGGGATACGTCTCTCCTGTAAATAAGAACATTGACCTCGGCATACGCGCCGAAGGCACGAACATAGAGTTTATAGAAGGCTTTTGCGGCAGCTTCATGGACAATATCGAAGCTAAGGCCCGTGGTGAGGTGAGACTGCACGGTCCGCTTAAGGCTATGAACTTGACGGGCAAGGTCGTGGCCGACGGCAAATTACGTATATCTCCCATTAACGTAACATATCGGTTGGAAAACGACACGATAAGTTTCACACCTGACAACATCGTATTTCATTCGGATACCATACGCGACCGCAACGGTAATATCGGCATAGTTAACGGCAAGTTACACCATCGGCATCTGAAAGATATGACGTATGACATAAACATATCTACGAACAATCTGCTTTGCTACGACACTAAAGGTTACGGTGAAGACTCGTTTTACGGTACGGCTTACGGCACCGGGCTATGCACCATAAAGGGACGTAAAGGACAGGTGAACATCGACATTGACGTCACCCCGTGTAAGGATTCTTTTATCGAATACAATGTGACAAGTCCCGATGTCGTATCCGATCAACAATTCATAACTTGGCGCGACATGACGCCAACCGAAGCCTCTAAAGCAAACTATTCGTTACGGATAAGTAATAATGGCACAGGCGACTTACAATGGTCTGCCGATGAAATACCTTCGGACATACGCATAAACTTCATCATCAACATGACTCCGGAGGCTACGTTACGTGTTCTTATGGACAAGAACACCAACGATTATATAGCCCTTAACGGTAATGGCACGATACGGGCGTCATATTTCAATAAAGGCCAATTCAACATGTTCGGTACGTTCGTGATTGACCACGGCGTCTACACGCTTACCATACAGAACATTATAAAAAAGGTGTTCCAATTCCAACGTGGTAGCTCAATAGTCTTTGGAGGAAACCCGTATAACGCAATGCTCAATTTGCAGGCAATCTACACGGTCAATGGCGTACCCCTATCTGACTTACAACTTGGCAACAGCTTTTCAAGCAATAACGTCAGGGTTGACTGCTTGATGAACATAAGCGGTACGCCAAAATCGCCGCACATTGACTTTAACATAGATATGCCGACCGTAAACGAAGATGCCGAACAAATGGTACGCACGTTAATTAACAGTGAGGAAGAGATGAATCAACAGGTGGTTTACTTGCTTGGCGTGGGAAGATTCTATATGCAAGGCAATAACAATTCGTCGGAACAACGTCAGAACCAAACAAGCCTCGCCATGCAAAGCCTGTTAAGCGGCACTATCAGCCAACAAATCAACACATTGTTAGGAAGTATCGTAAAAAATAATAATTGGACGTTCGGAGCTAATATAAGTACTGGAGACGAAGGATTTAATAATGCGGAATATGAAGGACTGCTCTCCGGTCGTCTGTTGGACAACCGCCTTATAATAAATGGTCAGTTTGGATATCGTGACAACGCGAATGCCACAACGTCGTTTATTGGCGACTTCGATATCAACTATCTGTTAAAACCGAATGGAAACATCTCACTTAAAGTGTACAATCAGACTAATGACAGATATTTTACCAAATCTTCGCTGAACACTCAAGGCATTGGTATTATGCTCAAAAAAGATTTCAACTCATTCATAGAGTTATTTGGAGGGAAAAAGAAGCGTAAAGATAAAAAATAGATTTAATGAATAACATACCTTGGACACTTCTGATTCCATTTTTGGTATGAACAAGCCAATCCTCAATTCAGTCCGAAATTTAAAGTCTTAACACTGGTTCTGTTCTTTTGTAACTTCAAGTATTATCAAGAAAATCAAAGAAAGGATTAGCGGTTTACATAGCACATAAGCATGACAATACATTGAAACCAGCCAGGTCAAACACTACACGCGCTCATACAAAAGATGAGCCAATTATCTATTCACAACAACCAATATTATGCTACTTTAACTGATATTTCCAGCCTTCCCAGCACTCTCCGACCT